>JBKKBV010000057.1:0-26946 GCA_046713375.1 Candidatus Limnocylindria bacterium | reverse complement strand
CGCGGCCTCCCCGGCGACCTGCCCCACGAGGTCGAGGTTGACCTCAGCCCCTTGGTCGACCTCGAGGCAACGATTCACGTTCGCGACCTGGTCGTCGACGAGAAGGTGACCGTTATCAACGACCCCGATGAGCTGATCGCCAAGGTCACCCCGCCGCGCGAGGAGGAAGTGATCGAGCCCGTCGTCGTCGAGGGCGAGGGCGAGGAAGGAGCCGAGGGCGAGGGCGAAGAGGGCGCCGAGGGCGAGGGTTCAGGGGAGGGCGCCACAGGGACCGACGAGGGAGACGAGAACTAGCTCTTCGGAGCCGCTCCACCTGCAATTCGGCCCTTCCCGCGCGACTCCCGCATGGCTATAGTCGCACCGTCCGGCTCGCCTTTCGCGACGAGCGCTCCAGTGGTTCGGCGCGTCACGTCGCGCTCGCATCAGGAAGGAGGCGACCCGCACCACACCGGCGGCCTTTCGCCCAAGCAGTGACCTGACCTTCGCCCGCGCAGCGCGTGCCCGTCACGCCCGCGGCTTCGCGCACCAAGGAGGAGAGGTTCCACATGACGCAATCCCGCGAGGACGTCATCCAGAAGGACGTCCAGGACCTGCACCGACTCGGCTACGCCCAAGAGCTCTTCCGCAGCATGGGCGGCTTCAGCAACTTCGCCATCAGCTTCAGCATCATCTCGATCCTGACCGGCGCCGTCATCCTGTACGACTATGGGCTGGCCTGGGCCGGGACTGCGGCGAGCCTCATCGGCTGGCCGCTCGTCACCATCTTCGTCCTGGCAATCGCGGCATCCATGTCCGAGGTCGCGTCCGCCTACCCCACGGCTGGCGGCCTCTACTACTGGGCCAGCAAGATGAAGGGCAAGGCATGGGGATGGTGGACGGCCTGGTTCAACCTGATCGGCCAGTTTGCGATCGTCGCAGGCATCTCGTACGCGGCCGCCCAGTTCCTCAACGTCTCCATCATCACCCCGGTGCTGGACAACGTCGGCATCACGTACGGCAACGTGACCGCGATCATCTCGTTCGGGGATGTGCCATTCATCACCGGCGGGCTGGTCACCATGGGCGTGCTGCTCGCAATCTGTCTGTTCATCAACATCCGAGGCATCAATCTCGTCGCGCTCCTGAACCAGGTGAGCGTGTGGTGGCATATCGCCATCGTCGCCGCGGTGGTCGTTCTGGTCACGGTGGCCGGCAAGCCGGACCAGTCCGGAATGACGCTCTTTGCGATCCAGCCGCAGGACACGTTCTGGGGTGCATGGGCGAACAAGATCCCGTTCCTGGGGATCAACATGGAGTACGGGGCCGCGATTACGTACACCCCGATCTTCTTCGCCTTCATGTTCTCGCTACTGCAGGCGAACTGGACCTACACGGGCTATGACGCGTCCGCGCACGTGGCCGAGGAGACGGTGGGGGCGCGCGTCTCCAGCGCGTGGGGAATTTTTCTATCAGTGGCCGTCTCGGCAGTGGTCGGCTACATCTTCCTGTTCGTGCTCACCACCCATCTGCCCAATCTCTCGACGCTCTTCCCGACGACCGAGGAAGCAGCCGCCAACCCGAACATCAGCACCTACTACTTCGGGCAGGGCTACGCCGTCTTCGACACCCTGCGCTACAACCTCGACGAGGTTGGGCACTTGCTGGGCGCAGGAATCGCGATTGCAATGTCGTTCTGCGCGCTCTCATCGGTCGCCTCGGCCGGGCGCATGCTCTTCGCCTTCAGTCGTGACGACGGCGTCCCCGGGTCGGCGTGGCTGAAGAAGGTATCGCACACGTATCGAACGCCCGCGAACGCCCTAGTCACCATCGTCGTGGTCGCATTCCTGTTCACGGTCGCCGCGTTCTACGTTGGGGCGCTCGGCGGCCCGGGTGGCGGTGGCATCGCGATCGTGATCGTGACCGCCATCAGCACAATCTTCCTGTACGCGGCGTATGGCATCCCGATCTACCTCGGGTTGACGACGGACGCATGGAAGAGCGAGCGTGTGTGGAGCCTCGGACGTTGGTCCAAGCCTGTTGCCGTCCTGGCTCTGCTCTGGATCGTCGTGCTGCTGGTGCTCTTCTCGTTCCCGACATCGGGCAATATCAGCTGGCCTTTCATGGCGCTGGCCGTGATTCTTCTGGTCGTCTACTACTTCGCCTGGGCGCGGAGCAGGTTCCAGGGACCGCGAGCCATGGGCGGCGAACAGGAGCTGACCGAGATCGAGCGCGAGTTCGACTCGGAGGCGGCCAAGTTCTCGAGCTAGCCAACCTGTAGATTGCAACGATGGGCCGGTCGGGCATCCCGGCCGGCTCATCGGCCTTTGATCAAGAAAGCGATTGATGCGATGGCCAACGAAGGCAAGGGCGACCACCCGAAGCTCGCGGAGTTGAAGGCGATGGTGCGCGACGGGCGGATTGACACGCTCGTGGTGGCGCTGACGGACATGCAGGGCCGCCTGATGGGGAAGCGCGTCCAGGGCCAGGCCTTCCTGAACGGCGCCATCGACCACGGAGCGCACTTCTGCACCTACCTGCTCGGCACCGACATGGAGATGAACACGCCCGACGGCTTCCAGCTGATGAACTGGGAGACCGGCTATGGCGACTGGATCGCAGATCCGCTGTGGGACACCATGCGTGTCGTCCCCTGGCTGGAGAAGACGGCCCTCGTCCTGTCCGACACGATCGACCACCACGGCCACGAGATCGCGGTCTCGCCGCGGACCATGCTGAAGCGCGTCGTCGAGCGCGCCACCAAGCAGGGATTCCGCGTCATGGCCGGCTCAGAGTTCGAGTACTACCTCCTGACCGATACCTACGAGCAGGCCTGGAAGAAGGGCTATGTCGGCCTCGAGCGCTTCGGCTACTACAACGAGGACTACCACCTCCTGCAGGCGACCAAGGGCGAGCCGATCCACGGCAAGCTGCGCAACCTGATGACCGAGGCGGGGATCCCGGTCGAATTCAGCAAGGGGGAGGCGGCTCCCGGCCAGCACGAGGTCAACATCCACTACACCGATGTCCTGGACATGGCCGACCAGTCGGTCATCTTCAAGCACGGCGCCAAGGAGATCGCCTACCTGAACGGGTTCGGCCTCTCCTTCATGGCCAAGCCGGACCACACCTGGACCGGGTCGAGCGGCCACCTGCACATGTCGCTGTGGGACAAGGCCGGCAAGAAGTCACTCTTCTACGACGCCAAGGGCGAGCCCTACGGCATGTCGAAGACCATGCGCCACTTCCTGGGCGGGATGATGAAGTACTCGCGCGAGCTCGCCATCTTCTGGGCCTGGAACGTGAACTCCTACAAGCGCTACGCGGTCGCCTCATGGGCGCCCGTCAACGTGGTCTGGGGCCGCGACAACCGCACGACCGGCTTCCGCATCGTCGGCGAGGGGTCCGGGTTGCACGTCGAAGACCGATTCCCGGGTGGCGACATGAACTCGTACACGACCTATGCGGCGGTGGTCGGGGCGGGGCTGCTCGGCATCGAGCGGGAGATCGAGCCGCCGGAGGAGTACGTCGGCAATGGCTATGTCGCGACGGACTGCGACCGCATGCCGAGGGCACTGCACGAGGCGATCCGCGAGCTCGAAGGGAGCGAGGCGGCGGCCGAGATCTTCGGCGCCAACGTGGTGGCGCACTACCTCAACGCGGCGCGCGTCGAGCAGGAGACCTATGACGCGGTCGTCCATTCGTGGGACCGTGAGCGCTACCTGGAGCGCGGCTGATGCGGCTCCAGGGCAAGGTCGCGATCATCACCGGGGCGGGCAGCGGCATGGGCCGCGTCGCGGCGCAGCTCTTCGGCGCGGAGGGCGCAAGGGTCGTGGTCGCCGAATTCGACGAGGCGGCCGGCAACCAGACCGTCAAGTCGGTGACGGAAGCGGGTGGTGAGGCAACCTTCGTGCGCACCGACGTCAGCGCCGAGGCCGATGCCAAGGGCATGGTCGACCACGCCGTGGCGACCTTCGGCCGGGTCGATGTCCTCTACAACAACGCGGGCGTCATGCCCGAGCCCGATCACTCGGTCATTGACACCGATGTCGCCACCTGGGACAAGGTGATGGCCGTGAACGTGCGCGGCGTCTTCCTGGGCTGCAAGTACGCGATCCCGCAGATGCTCGAGCAGGGGTCGGGATCGGTCATCAACATCAGCTCGTTCGTGGCGCTGCTGGGCTGCTCCGTGCCGCAGGACGCCTACACGGCCTCCAAGGGAGCCGTCCTGAGCCTGACCCGGTCGCTGGCCGTCCAGTTCGGCCTGCGCGGCGTGCGCAGCAACGCCATCTGCCCGGGGCCGATCGAGACCCCCCTGCTGATGGACTGGCTGCTCAAGGACGAGGCGGCAAAGCAGCTGCGCCTGGCGCGCAACCCGACCGGCCGCTTCGGCAAGCCGGAGGAGATCGTCAACGCGGCGATCTACCTCGCCTCCGACGAGTCGCGATGGACGAACGGCGCATCCTTCGTGATCGACGGCGGCATCAGCGTGAACTACTTCTAGGCACGTCGCGTCTCGCGGGCATGGGATCACGCTTCCGCCTAGGGCTGCTGTTGGCGGTGCTCGTGGTCAGCGGCTGCGCCTCCGGCGGACCGTCGCCGGCAGACGGCGCGAGCGGAGGTGCCAGCGCCGTGCCAACTGCGTCCGACCTTCTCGATTGCGACGGCGCTCCCTCCGAGATGGGCGGTATTGGCCCGTTCGGAATCGTGACCCTGGGCGATACGCCGGCCGCGGCGCTCGCCAGCTGGCTTGAGGCTCCTGTCTTCGTCGTGCCGGTGAACGGCTGGGAGCCATATGCGGCGGCACCCGAACGAACCGTCTTCGTCTATCGCAGCGCGGATCGGATTAAGGTCGTGGCGGTCTTCTCGGCTGAACGCACCGATGTGGGCGAGGGGATCTTTACCCTGCTCGAGCTCCGCGCCTGTGAAGAATCGGAGTTCGGCCCTGAGGCGGTGTTCGCGACCGGGGATCGGGTGTGGGCCAACGAAGCAGGCCTGATCCTGCGCGACCAGCCCGGGCCGGGGCACTGCGGCTGGCAGCAGGCGCGCTTCCTGCACATCGGCGAGGGCGTCGACAGTCGCCAGTACATCGGCGACCCTGTCGGCGTCCTGCCCAGCCGAACGCTCGTCGAGCCCTACGACGGTGATGCACAGCTCCCCGCCGACGCGACCGCCAGCGGCTACCGGAACGGCGAGCTCGAGCTGTGGTTCGTCCCCGACGACCGGGCCATCTTCGTGGTCGGCACCGACCGCATCGAGCTGTGGCCGCGCAGCGACCCGCCCGTCGGCTGCGACTGACGAGCCCGGACCGGCGCGACCGTTCGCGAGGCTCTAGGATCGCGGGGTGAACGACCGCCTCCGTCAGGCCCTGATGGTGGTAGGCGTTGCGTACCTCGCGTTCGCGGGCTACATCCTTGGCCGGTTCGCGAACTCCGCGTTTCCGACCTTCTACCTGCTTCGCCCCCTGTTGCTCGTCATCCCGCTAGCGATCCTGGTCGGGCTGCTCGCGGCCTGGCTGGCGCGGTCGCACGCTCCCCTCGTCGCGGGGGCGGCGGTCGGCCTCATATGCTTCTGGGCGACGTTTGCTCGCCATTGGTGGGAGGCCGCTCTCGTCGGTGCGGCGTGGCTCGCGGTGGTGCTGGTGCTGCGTCGTTTGGGTAGGACGATCCCCCTCGTTCCGCGCGCAGCCTCGACGGCAACCACCGCCTTCGTGCTTGTCTTCTTCGTCACGGGGGTGGCTCGCGCTGTCATGAGCGCCGAAGGCGCGGTCCCGCCTGTCACGGCAACCGAGGCCGCCACCGGTCCGAACATCTACCTGGTGCTGCTGGACGGCTACCCCCGGCGCGACACGCTGATGAACGACATGGGGATCGACAACGGGCCGTTCGAAGAGGCTCTCACCCAGCGCGGCTTCGACGTCTACGACGACGCCCACACCGATCGTCGCTATACCGACCTCACCCTCATGACGCTCCTCACCGGGAGCACCGAGGGTGTCCCCGATGACACCGCTCCGGCCAGCGAGGTGCAGTGGCTCATCCGGCGCGCGCTCTCCGCCGCCGAGCTGCCACGACAGGCCCAGGCGGCGGGCTACGAATGGGACGTCATCGACTCCCCGGCCGGGCACGTCACCTTCTCGGCGGGGCATCACATCCAGCACGGCGGGGTCAACACCTTCGAGGACAACATGCTCGCCGAATCGATCTTCGGCCATCCCGTGAAGGCGCTCCTGCCCTATCTGCTCACCGATTCACTGCGCGCCCACTTCGAGGAGAGCGTCGACAGCCTCATCTCGCTGGCGGACCCCCAGGCGCATCGGCTCGTGCTCGCGCACCTCTTCCAACCGCACCTCCCATTTCTCTGGGATGGCGATGGAAAGCCGACCGAGGTTCCATTCTTCTGGCCGAGGGTGAACATCTTCGCGGCGCAGATCGAGACGATGGGGATGACCCTCGCTGACTACTCAGCCGCCATGAAAGGTGACCTCACCACGCTCAACCCAAAGCTGCTCGACATGGTCGACCAGATCGTGGCACGCGACCCGGGGGGGGTGATCGTGCTCTTCAGCGACCACGGCGCGCGCTACAGCCTGGACCTCCGGACGACCGAGTGGTACCACTCCTTCCTGGCGGCACGCACCCCGGATCATCCGGAACTGTTCGCCGCCGAGCCCGTCCCGACCGCGATCCTGCGCACGCTGCTCCCCACGTACGTGACGCCTAGAATCAGCCAATGACCACGCAGACAAGCGCCCAGCCGGCCGTCAGCAACGTGAAGATGATCATCGGCGGCGAGCAGGTGGATGCCGCTGACGGGCAGACCTTCGACGTCATGAATCCAGCCACCGGCGAGGTCAACGCTCGGGCGCCGCTCGGCGGCCCGGAGGACGTCGATCGCGCGGTCATGGCCGCGCAGTCCGCCTTCGAGGGTCCGTGGTCGACCTGGTCAGCCTCCAAGCGCGGACGGACGCTGCAGAAGTTCTCCAACCTCGTCAAGCAGAACCTGGAGGAGCTTGCCCAGCTCGAGAGCAGGAACGTGGGCAAGCCGATCAGCGGCGCCCGTGGCGAGGCACTGGCGGTCAGCCTCGTCTTCGAGTACTACGCGGGGGCCGCCAACAAGCTCTTCGGCGAGACGATCCCGGTCAGCCGGCCGGGGCTCGACTTCACGCTGCGCGAGCCGATCGGGGTGGTGGGCCTGATCGTGCCCTGGAACTTCCCGATGAACATGGCCAGCTGGAAGCTCGGCCCGGCCCTGGCGGCGGGCAACACGGCCATCCTCAAGCCGGCCAGCTACACCCCATTGACCGCGATCCGCCTGGGCGAGCTGGCGCTGGAGGCGGGCTTTCCGCCGGGCGTCGTCAACGTCGTCACCGGCCCCGGCGGCACGGCCGGGGCGGCCCTGGCCGGTCACGCGGGCGTCGGCAAGATCGCGTTCACCGGCGAGACGACGACGGGGCAGGAGATCATGCGACTGGCCGCCAACAACGTGAAGAAGATCTCGCTCGAGCTGGGTGGCAAGAGTCCCAACATCGTCTTCGCCGATGCCGACCTCGAACGCTTCGCCGCGGAGTCGCCCCTGGCCGTCTTCGACAACGCCGGGCAGGACTGCTGCGCGCGCAGCCGGATCTTCGTCGAGGCATCGGTCCACGATCGGGTGGTCGAGCTGTTCACCGAGGCGACCCGCAAGCTGGTGGTCGGCGACCCGTCGCAGGACGCCACCCAGATGGGCAGCCTGGTCAGCGAGCGGCAGCGCGAGCGTGTGACCGACTACATCGGCATCGGCCGCGAGGAGGGGGCTGAGCTGGTCTACGGCGGCGAGGCGCCAAGCGGGGAGATCTTCGACATCGGCGCCTACCTGATGCCGACCATCTTCGACGACGCCCGCACCGACATGCGCATCGTGCGCGAGGAGATCTTCGGCCCGGTGGTGGCCATCATCCCATTCAGCGACGAGGCGGAGGCGATCCGCCTGGCGAACGACACGCCGTACGGGCTCTCCGGCTCGATCTGGAGTCGCGACATCGGCAGGGCGCTGCGCGTCGCAAAGGCGGTCAAGGCCGGGGTCCTGTCGGTCAACACCAACAGCAGCGTCCACACCGAGGCGCCGTTCGGCGGCTACAAGATGAGCGGCATGGGACGCGAGCTGGGGATGCACGCGCTGGAGCTGTACACAGAGGTCAAGAACGTCTTCGTCGACCTGACGTAGCCCGCGCGGCGTCGACGAAGGCGCGCCACAGGCGGTCGAACTCGGGGCCGATGAACTCCGGCCGCTCCGGGTGGAACTGCACCCCGACCAGCCAGTCCTCGCTGTCATCAGACTCGAGCGCCTCGACCAGCTCGCCGTCGTGGTGCGGCGCCACCGCGGATGCGACCAGTCCGGGGGCAAGGTCGGCGGGTCGAATGGCCTGGTGGTGGTAGCTGTTCACCTCGGTGCTGAGGAGCGGATCGGTCGCCCCCAGGATTGCCGCAAGGCGCGAGTCAGGGTCGAGGTGGAGCGGATGGGCCTCGGGGGCGCCGGTGGGGCTGTCGTGGCCCTCGAGGTGCTGGACCAGCGTTCCACCCGAGAAGACGTTGATCGCCTGGAAGCCGCGGCATACGCCGAGGACTGGCACGCCCAGCTCGCGAGCGACCGTCCAGGCGGCCAGTTCGAGGTCGTCCCGAGCTCCCTCCACCGCCACCGCGGGATGTGGCTCCCCGCCGTACAGGGCCGGGTCGAGGTCCGCGCCGCCGGGCAGGAGCAGCCCGTCCATGGTGGCCAGGGCCGCTGCGCGCTCCGCATCGCTCGACGTCGGGTCGAGCGCGACCGGGTCGCCGCCGGCGCCTCTCACAGCGTCGAGGTAGTTGTCGAACGAGGCCCAGGTCGGCTCCTCGAGCGCAGCCTGCTCCGGGCCGTGCAGGGTGACGACGATCCGCGGTCCACCGCTCATGGACCGATGATACGGGCGCGCCTCCTACAATCGGTCGCGTGACCGAATCCAAGACTCGGAGCGAGGGCTGGCCCGCGCACCGCGTGACGGGGGTCGACGTGTGGCCGTATCGCGTCGTCGGGGGCGCGTTCGAGTTCCTGCTGCTGCATCGGTCCGGTCGTGATGGCGCTCCGTTCTGGCAGGGCGTCTCCGGCTGGATCGAGGTGGGCGAGGCCCCGCACCTTGCCGCCCTGCGCGAGCTGCGCGAGGAGACCGGGCTCGAGGCCGCGGAGCTGTACTCGGTGGATGCCGTCTTCGACCTCTACGCCTGGCGGCGGGGCACGGTCGAGGCGATCGTCCCGTTTGCCGCGCTGGTCGGCGTCGAGGCCGAGCCGCAGCTGTCCGAGGAGCACGACGAGTGGCGCTGGGAGCCGTTCGCGGAGGCGGTCCAGCTGGTCCCCTACCAGCCCCAGCGAGCGGCGCTACAGCGGATATCGGCCGACCTGCTGGAGCGTCCCGATCTAGCGCACCTGTACCGCATCGGGCCGCCGTTCGGAAGCCGCGAAAAAAGTCGTTGACTCGCCCTCCGGGCGCTCCTATGCTGCCGCCCAGCCCGGCCGATCGGTCGCCCCCTCGCTGCATTTGCCGATCCGCGCGGACACCGTCCGTCGTTTCCCGACGGAGGCTCGCACCGAACCTGAGTGCGATGGAGAAGGAGGACCTGTCTTGACCATGGAAACTAGTCATGGTGAGCAGATCGCGCGGGACGATGCGCACCTGCGATCGCTCGG
Source organism: Candidatus Limnocylindria bacterium (assembly GCA_046713375.1). GTDB lineage: Bacteria > Chloroflexota > Limnocylindria > QHBO01 > QHBO01 > CF-167. Next base: position 17,274 of record JBKKBV010000057.1, on the reverse strand, counting down.
CATCAAGCCCGAGCTGAACCGAACGCTCGGATTTCTGTCGAACTTCGCTGTCGCATTCAGCTACATCAGCGTTGCCACCGGCTCATTCACGCAGCAGGCGGTCGCCATCGGCGTCGGAGGCCCGCCCTTCATCTGGGGCTGGTTCATCGTCATCATCGGCCAGAGCTTCGTGGCGCTGAACTTCGCCGAGCTTGCCAGCCACTTCCCGGTGGCCGGCTCCATCTACCAGTGGTCGAAGCGCCTCTCGAACAAGACGCTCGGCTGGTTCACTGGCTGGTTCTACTTCTGGGCCGGCGCGCTGACAGTGACGGCGGTTGCGGCGACCGTGCCGTACGTGATGTCACCGCTGTTTGGGATCGACCTGTCCGCGCCCAGCCCGATTTCGTTCTTCAATATGTGGTCGTTCCTGGCACTCATCGCGCTCCTCGTCTCGACGATCATCAACGCCTTCGGCGTGCGCTTGCTGACCACACTCAACAACATCGGTGTGGCCGCGGAGATCCTGGGCATGATCGTCTTTGCGCTGGTCCTCCTGCTCTTCGCCAACCACCAGCCGATCTCGGTCATCTTCGATACCTCGTACACGAAGGACCTGGCCGGCGGCAACTATTCGGCCGTGTTCCTGGTGGGGATGTTCCTGGCGCTGTTCGTGGTCTACGGCTTCGACACCGCAGGCACATTCGGCGAGGAGACGGTCGACGCCAGTCGACAGGCGCCGCGAGGCATTCTGGCGGCAATCTGGCTCTCCGGCCTGGCCGGATTCCTGTTCCTGCTCGCTGTGATCCTCTCCTTCAAGGATATCGGGGCCGCCGTGGCCGAGGGCCAGGCGTTCGGCTTCCCCTTCGCGACCACCATCCAGGAGAACCTGACGATGGGGCTGGGTGAGGTGACGCTGGGCGACGTGTACCTCGTCGTGATTCTCATTGCGGTCTCCGTCTGCACCCTGGCGATCCAGGGCGCAACCACACGCCTCATGTTCTCGATGGGACGTGACGGACGTCTGCCGATGGGCAAGACGTGGGGTCACGTTAACCCGAGCTTCAAGACGCCAACCAACGCCGCGATCGGCGTGGGCGTGCTGGCGGCGCTGCCACTGCTGGTGACCGGTGCGCTGGCCGCCTTCTACCTCGCCATCGCGGCGACCGGCACGATCTACATCAGCTACTTCCTGTGCAACTGGGGCGTCCTGCGGGCGCGCCGTGCCGGCTGGCCGCACCAGGGAGCGTGGTTCAAGCTGGGGAGCTGGGGGACGACCCTCAATATCCTGGCACTGCTCTATGGCGGGCTGATGATCATCAACATCGGCATCTGGGAGAGCCCGATCTTCGGCGACTACGGCAACGAGCTCCGAAGCATCTGGTCCAACCCGCCGATCAACACATTCCTCCAGTGGAATGGCGAGACCCTGAGCGACCTTCCGGCGATCCCCGTCTTCGAGACGTTCGTTGGAGCGGTGCTGCTCGGGGGCGTGCTGTACTACTTCATCAGTGGCCAGCGCGGCAAGGAGGACACCTCCACCCTGCCCGCCGACGCGGCCACCGGGGAGTCCGTCATCGCCTGACAGCTCCACCGACCTGCATCACTCGAGCGGCTCGGCGCCCCGGCGCCGGGCCGCTCCCGTATCGTGTTCGGCACCCACAGGAGCACGCCGTGGCCGACGAACCCGCCGAGGAGCTGCATGGTGAGCTGCGCGATCAGCTGGTCGCCGCGCTGCAGCGCGTACCGGAGACGGCCGGCCGGGAGCTGACCCTCACTGCGCTGTCAGGCGGGATCACGAACCGCAACTACCTGATCGCCGCCGCCGGGACCACCGAGCGCTACGTGATCCGCCTGGCCGGCAACGACACGCACCTGCTCGGCATCAGCCGCGAGGTGGAGCACGCCGCCACGGTGGCCGCGGCGGGAGTGGGGATCGGCCCGGAGGTCACGGCCTTCATCCGGCCGGAGGGATACCTCGTCACCCGCTTCATCGACGGCGAGCCCGTGAGCCTGGAGCAGGTCCACCAGCCGGCGACCCTGCGCCGCGTGGCGGACTCCATCCGGCGCATCCACGGAGGGCCGGCCATCCCTGGCCTGTTCGTCCCGCTGCGCATCGTGGAGGCCTACCTGGCGCTCGCGACCTCACGCGGGGTGCCGCGGCCGGCCGCGTGGGACGCGGCATACGCGGTTGGACGTCGGATCGAGCGCGCCCTCCTCGACGCGCCGATCGACCTGCGCCCATGCCACAACGACCTCCTCAACGCCAACTTCATCGACGATGGCGAGCGCATCCGGATCGTGGACTGGGAGTACGCCGGCATGGGCGATCCGTTCTTCGACCTGGGCAATTTCAGCGTCAACCATGAGCTGGGGCCTGATCAGGACCAGATCCTGCTGGAGGCGTACGAGGGCGAGGTCCGAACTCCACGCCTTGCGCGTCTGACCCTGATGCGGATCGTGTCCGACTTTCGCGAAGCGATGTGGGGCGTCCTCCAGCAGGGGATCAGCTCGCTCGACGTGGATTTCGTGGCGTACGCCGACGAGCATTTCGAGCGCCTCCTGGCCAACGCGAGCGGCCCCGCCTTCGATCAGCACCTGCGCGAGGCAGCGGGTGGCTGAACAGGCCGCGGTGCCGGTGGCTGCGCGGTGCGTGATCATCGGCGGTGGCGTCGGCGGGGCGGCGATCGCCTACCACCTGACCCTCCTGGGCTGGACCGATGTCGTCCTGCTTGATCGTTCCGAGCTGACCTCTGGCTCCACCTTCCACTCCGCCGGCCTGGTGGGGCAGCTGCGCTCGAGCCCGACGCTGACCCGGATGATGGTCGACAGCGTGGCCACCTACCGGGGGCTGGCGGCCGAGACCGGGGTCGATCCCGGCTGGCGCGAGGTCGGCTCCCTGCGCCTGGCCGCATCCTCGGAACGAATGGAGGAGCTGCGCCGGCAGGCCGGCTGGGCCAAGGCCTACGGGCTGCCGATGGAGCTGGTCAGCGCCGATGAGGCACGGCGGCTCTTCCCGCTGATGGTCACCGACGGCGTCCAGGGGGCGGCCTGGCTGCCGACCGATGGATACCTCGACCCGAGCGGGCTGACCCAGGCGCTGGCCGCGGGGGCGCGTAGCCGCGGCGCGACGATCCTGCCGCGGACCCGGGTGACGGGCATCGGCGTCGAGCGCGGGCGGGTGACCGGCGTCGAGACCGAGCGCGGCGAGGTCCGCGCCGAGGTAGTGGTCAACGCGGGCGGCATGTTCGCGCCGGAGGTCGGCCGCATGGCGGGGATCACCGTCCCGATCATCCCCTTCGCGCACCAGTACCTGGTCACCGAGCCGATCGACGGCGTGACTCCGGACCTCCCGCAGTTGCGAGACCCGGACAACCTCGTCTATTTCCGGCCCGAGGTGCGTGGGCTGGTGATGGGCGGCTACGAGCGCGACCCGGCTCCGTGGTCCCTCGACGGCATTCCGTCGGACTTCAACGGCAAGCTGCTGCCGCCGGACTGGCCGCGCTTCGAGGAGATCAGCGCCGGCGCGGTGCGTCGCGTCCCGGCCATGCACGACGCGGGCATCATCCGGCTCATCAACGGCCCGGAGGGGTTCACCCCGGACAACGAGTTCATCCTGGGCGAGTCGGAGGTGCGGGGCCTCTTCGTGGCGGCCGGCTTCAGCGCCCACGGCATCGCGGGCGCCGGCGGGCTGGGGCGCCAGCTCGCGCAATGGATCGTCGATGGGGAGCCCGAGATGGACCTGTGGAAGATGGACATCCGCCGCTTCGGCTCGCAGTACCGGTCGCGGTCCTACACCCTTGCGCGGGCGACCGAGAACTACGCCACCTATTACGACATCCACTACCCCAACGAGGAGCGCCAGTCCGCGCGGCCGCTGCGCCTCTCCCCGACCTACCAGCGCCTCACCGAACTGGGCTGCGCATTCGGCGAGAAGTCGGGCTGGGAGCGTCCCAACTGGTTCGAGTCGAACGCGGCGGCCGGCGACGAGGGGCTCCGCCCACGCGGCTGGGCGGGGCAGCACTGGTCTCCGGCAATCGGCGCAGAGGCCTTGGCCACCCGCAACGCGGCCGCCCTCTTCGATGAGACGAGCTTTGCCAAGATCGAGATCAGCGGGCCTGGGTCGCTCGCCTTCCTGCAGCGCCTGTGCGACAACGAGATGGATCGACCAGTGGGCAGGATCACCTACACCCAGATGCTCAACCAACGGGGCGGGATCGAATGCGACTTCACCGTCACGCGCCTGACGGAGGATCGGTTCTTCATCGTCACCGGCACCGCCTTCGGCAACCACGACCTGGGCTGGATCCGGCGCCACGCCCCGGACGACAGCAGCGTGACCGTGCGCGACGTCACGTCGTCCCGCGCCTGCATCGGCATCTGGGGACCGCTGGCGCGCCGAATCGTGCAGTCCACCACGACCGATGACCTCGGCAACGAGGCCTTCCCGTACCTGAGCGCCGCCGACATCACGGTCGGCCACGTGCCGGTGACGGCGCTGCGGGTCACCTATGTCGGTGAGCTGGGCTGGGAGCTCTACTGCCCGATGGAATACGGCGCGCTGCTGTGGGACACGCTGTGGCAGGCTGGACGACCCAACGGGCTGCTGGCCGGGGGGTATCGGGCCATCGACAACCTGCGGCTGGAGAAGGGCTACCGGGTCTGGTCGAGCGATATCACGCCCGAGGAGACGCCATACGAGGCGGGGCTGGGCTTCGCGGTGCGGCTCACCAAGGGGTCCGACTTCATCGGCCGGGAGGCGTTGCTGGCCGCGAAGGAGGCGGGACCGCGCAAGCGACTGGCCTGCCTGGTGATCGATGACCCGCACTCTGTGGCGCTGGGCAACGAACCGGTGCGGGTCGGAAGCCAGATCGTCGGCCGCGTCACCTCCGGCGGCTATGGCTTCGCGGTCGAGCGCTCGATCGCCTACGCCTACCTGCCGCCGCCGTTGGCGATGGTCGGGCAACGCGCCGAGGTGGAGATCTTTGGGGACTGGGTCGGTTGCACCGTGAGCTCCGAGCCACTCTTCGACCCTGACGGTGAGCGGATCAAGGCCTGAGTAGCTCCGCGACGGCGACGCGGGGCTACTCCTCGGCGTCCGCCGACTTTCGGTGCTTCGCCCCCACCCGAACCTCGCGGGGGAATGCGCGCATCAGGCGCCGCAGCAGCGCATGCAGCCGTTCCTTCTCCTGCTCGGTCAGGGCCGATGCGATCAAAGCTTCCTTGCCGGCCTGCGTCTCGGTGGCGCGGTCCCAGGCTGCCAGCCCGGCCTCGGTGGGCTCGACGAGGACTCCGCGCCGGTCCTCAGGATCCGGCAGGCGCCGAACGAGGCCCGCAGCTTCCAGCCGATCGAGCCGGTTGGTCATGGCGCCGCTGGAGAGGCCCATCCCCTCGGCGAGCTGTCCCGCCGAGAGCCGGTAGGGCGGCCCCTGGTAGCGGAGCCTGGCGAGCACCCGATGCGTGCGTCGGTCGATACCAAATTCGGCGAGCGTGATGTCCATCGACTGGTCGAAGTATCGGGAGAGGATGTCGATCCGCTCGACGATCCCCTCGGTCCGCCGGTCGAGGCTCGGGATCTCACGCACCCAGACCTCCAGCATCCTGTCGACGTAATCCGCCCGCTCGTCGGCAGTCCGCTTCTGTGCCGCATCCATGACGACAGTCTGCGCCTAATCTCTTCTTAATGTCAAGCCTCTTGACATCGAACGACCTACGCCCTACACTGACGCAACAGTCTTCAGGTAAAGAGTCTTGGACTGGAACGACAACGGCGGCGGGCCGCCATCTGGGTGGACCAAACCAATGAATACCTACATCATCCAGCAGGCGCTCTCGGTTGGCGTGCAGGGGCGCGACGAGCATGCAGTGGCGACGCTGCGCGATCCGCACCTCACCAACGGCGCGCGCCAGGCCGTCGGGGCAGCGCTCGTCTCGATTGGTCAGCGGATATCGGGCCAGATGCCGGTCGCCCGCAACGCGCAACGCGACCCCGATAGCATCTAGGCGGCTGACCGGGACCTGGCGCCGGCTGGGCGCGCGATCTCGCCCAGTGTTGGGCAGGTCTGCGCTGTGAGCACCCTGCGTACTCATCCTGCACCGATGGAGCCCTTTCAGTGTCGCGTGAGCACCGGAGGCGCTCAGGCGGCGCTCAGGCGGCGCGGATCAATGCCAAATGGTGCGCGACGATTACCGCTGGTACTCAGCAGGAGGTACGGGCCTCAACCCGCCAACAACCTGATTGGGAACTACGACCTTAGGCGAGGTTGTGGGCCTCTTCGGCGTAGTAGCGGCGCTCACCGGTGGCGGGGTCGAGGTAGACGCGCAGGCGCTGCCCGCTGGTCGGGTCGACGAACACCTCGTCGGTGGGTCCGAAGGGGGCGACCGGCATGGAATGCTCGCCACCGCCCGGCCCTGTCTGGCGCGCAGTGCGCTCCGCTGCCTGGGACTGGTATCTCGAGCGCTCGAGGGTGACCGCGGTAATCGCCACGGCGCCGGTCAGCATGGCCCACAGGCCGCCGGGCCAAGCTCCGATCACAACTGCGACGATGCCGCCGACGATCATGAGCGCACCCAGCACGCCCACCACGACGCGCATCGTTGCCGCCATCTGACGCCGCCCTACTCGGTCGGCGGCTGGGGTGCTGCCGCGTCGGGCTCGACCACGACCGCCGTCCCGTAAGCCACGATCTCGCTCATGGTGCTGCCCAGCTCGGAGCTGTCGAAGCGCATCGAGATCACCGCGTTGGCGCCCATAAGGGTGGCGTTCTGCACCATCCGGTCGATCGCCTGGCGGCGGGTGTCCTCCAGCAGCTCGGTGTATTCCTTGATCTCGCCTCCGCCCAGGGATCGCACGGCGGCCGCGATATTGCCGCCCAGGCCCCGGCTGCGGACCACCAGCCCGTAGACGTGGCCCTTGCTCTCCACGACCCGATGACCTGCGGCGAACGGCGTTGTTGCGACAATCATGCCGATACTCTACGCGCCTAGCCGAGGTGATACGGGACGTCCACAACCACGGTGTTGCGGCGGAAGAAGAGCCGCAGCTTGAGGCGCAGCGCGGTCTGGTTGTGGAGCGGGTACTCCCAGAAGTGGCTCGGCACGAACTCCGGCAGGACGACGGTGGTGGGCTGGGTCGGGTCGGCCCGATCGGTGGCGTCGATGTACGCCATCAGCGGGCCCATGAGCGCCCGATACGGCGACTCCAGGATCACGAGGCTCACCGGTCCACCCCAGCGCTCCCATTCCTCCTTCATGCGGGCCAGGTCATCGGCGTCGTTGGACACGTGGACTGCGGTGACATCGGCAGAGATGGAGGTCGCGAATGCGAGCGCATTCAGCGTGGCGCGGTCGATGCGACTGACGGGAACGAGCACCCGCGGGGCGACGCGTCGCGGCAGGGCTCCGCTGGTGGGGTCGACGGCAAGCGCCAATTCCACGCTGCGGTAATGCCGCCCGATCGACCACATCAGGCCGATGAGGAGCGGGATCAGGAGCAGGACCATCCAGGCCCCGAGCGCGAACTTGGCGACTCCGACGATGATCGCCACCACGCCGGTGGCGACGGCCCCGATGCCGTTGAGCGTTGCCCGCCAGCGCCACCCGCGGACCTCGTGGCGCAGCCGCCACCAGTGCACCACCATGCCCGACTGACTCAGGGTGAAGGCGACGAAGACCCCCACCGTGTAGAGCGGGATCAGGTTGGTCACGCTGCCGCCGAACCCGACCACCAGCGCGGCGGCAAACAGGGCCAGCACCATGATCCCGAAGCTGTATGCCAGCCGGTCGCCGCGGTACTGGAACTGACGGGGCAGGAATCGGTCCTTGCCCAGGATGCTGGCCAGCCGGGGGAATCCGGCGAACGCCGTGTTGGCTGCCAGGACCAGCAGGAACGCGGTGGAAAGCTGGATCAGGTAATGAAGGGGGGTGCCCCTGCCGAACAGGGTCCGGGCGACTTGGCTGATCACCGTTTCCTGCTCGCTGGGGTCGGGAATCACGCCGAGCTGCGACGCCAGGAAGCTGATCCCGATGAAGATGGTCGCGAAGAGGCTACCCATCAGGACCAGTACCAGGCCCGCGTTGCGTGCCTCGGGCGGCCGGAAAGCCTGCACCCCGTTCGAGACTGCCTCGGTTCCAGTCAGCGCCACCGAGCCGGCCGCGAATGCGCGCAGGACGAGCAGCAGCCCCAGGCCGCCCAGTCCCTCGGCCTCGGTCCACTCCGGGGGAGCGCTATAGGCGGGTAGCCCGCCCGTGACGACCAGCCAGGCGCCATACGCAATGAGGCCGAGGATCGACACGAGGTAGATGTAGGTGGGGACGGCGAAGATGTTGGCGCTCTCCTGGAGCCCGCGCAGGTTCCCGACCCACAGCATGCCGATGAAAGCGACACCGACCCAGATGCGCGGTTCGTATAGCGCCGGATAGATGGAGGTCAGCGCCGCCACCCCCGCCGCCACCGAGACCGCGACGGTCAGCACATAATCGGTCAGCAGCGCGCCCGCGGCCATCAGACCGGGGAAGACGCCCAGGTTGTCGCTGGCCACGACATAGGAACCGCCGCCGCTGGGGTAGGCCCGGATCGTCTGCTGGTAGCTGGTGACCACGATCAGGAGCACGGCCACGATGGCGAACGTCAGCGGCAGGGTGGTCGCGGCCAGCGCACTGGCCCCTGCCACCACCACGACCCGCATGATCTCCTCGGTGGCATATGCCGAGGACGAGATGTTGTCCGACGCGAAGATGGCCAGCCCCTTGACCGGCCCCAAGCGTTCCTGCGCTTCCTTCGCGGTGGCGATGCGACGCCCGATCACCACGCGCCGCAGCAGGTCGGCGACCCGCCCGAGTCCGCTTTCTGGCTCGAGGACCCGCTCGGAGGCAACGAGGTGGCCGGGCGCCCGACGGCGGAACTCGGCCGCATACGGCTCCACCACCTTCACATAGCGGTCGCCGGGCCGGCCGCCGCGCACCGGGCGGAGCTCTCTGAGATCGTCTGACTGGACCTGGCCTTCCCGGCCGGGGACCTGACGATCCGTCACCCGCTGGCCTCGACCGTGATGTCATAACCGATGGGGCCCGCGACCGCGCGCATGGACATGCCGCTTGCTCGAACCAGCGACCCGGCCTCGCGCAAGGCCTGGCCGTCGAGGGGCAGGCCGACGAGCGTGACGCGGCGTGCGCCACCAGCGGCGAGCAGCGCCACGGCGCTGCGGATCAGGTCGAACTCGTGCTCGAGATCGCGCGGGCCGTCCTCGGGGAGCTCCAGCGCTCCGGCGGCGCGGGACGTCTGGGATGCCATGCATCCAGCCTGCGCCGCCGTCCCAAGAGGAGACGCGGAGGCAGGGGGTCCTGACCGCTCAAGATCGGCTCAAGAATCCTCTGCCGACGCCTCGTGGCCACGTACCCGATAGCCCACCCCCGGCTCGGCGACGAACAGATCGGAGAGGGTTCCCTCCGGGTCGGCGGCCGCCAGCTTGCGCCGGATCTGCCCGACATAGACGTGCAGGTAGTGCCCCTCCTCGGCGTACGCGGTGCCCCACACGGCGCGCAGCAGCCGGCCACGGGTGACCACGCGGCCCGCGTTGGCGAGAAGGACTTTCAGCAGCTCGTACTCCCGCGGCGTCAGGTGGAGATCGGCGTCCCCGACCGTCACCCGGCGGCGGTCCGGATCCATGCGCAGCGATCCGATCTCCAGCACTCCAGCCTGGTCGATCTCGCTCACCAGCGTGCGGCGCAGCGCGGCCCGCACCCTCGCGTGCAGCTCGGCCATGCCGAACGGCTTGGCGAGGTAGTCGTCGGCGCCGTCGTCGAGGGCCTCAACCTTGTCGCGCTCCTCGCCGCGCGCCGAGAGGACGATCACCGGCGTGGTGGCGTCACGCCGCACGCGTCGCAGGACGCCGATGCCATCGATCCCGGGCAGCCCCAGGTCGAGCAGGATCAGGTCCGGCCGGCGCAGCTCCCAGAGCACCAGGGCCTCCTCGCCATCCGCCGCGGCGCGGACGCCATACCCATGCGCCTCCAGGTTGGAGGCGACGGCCCGGCGGGTCCTCTCGTCGTCCTCGACCAGGAGAATGCTGGCTCGCCGCTCCGTCACGATGGCGGCACGTCGTCGAGCGCAGGCGCAACGGCGATGGGCAGCCGGAGGTCGATGGCGAGCCCACCGAGCTCGGAACGGGAGCCCCCAACCGAGCCACCCATCGCCTCCGCCATCCCCTTCACCAGCGCCAGCCCGAGCCCGGTCCCCTGCCGCGCCGACTCGCGCCTAGCGGGCACGCGGTAGAACTTGTCGAAGATGTGGGGGAACGCATCGGGCGGAACCCCGGGTCCACCATCCTCGACGCGTACCGTCACCGCCTCGGCGTCGGCCGCAGCGGAGATGCGGACCTCCGCGTCATCCTGCGTGTGCCGGGCCACGTTCTCGAGCAGGTTGTCGAGGACCTGGCTGACGAGGACGGGATCCACGAAGACCGGCGGGAGGTCGCCGGCGATCTCCAGCCGGATCGGTCGACGCCCGAGCGCCCCGCGCGCACGCTGCAGGGCGGGCATCACCACCTCGTCCACCGGCATCGTCTCAGGTCTCGTCTCCAACGCGCCCCCGCTAATCCGGCTCATGTCCAGTAGCCCGCTCACCAGGTTGGCAAGCCGATCGGCCTCTGCGTCGATCTCCCGCGCTGTGGCCTGCGCCTCGCCGGGCGTCAGCGTGAGGTTGGGGTCGGCCAGCGTACCGGCCGATGCCCGAATGGTCGCCAGGGGCGTGCGCAGGTCGTGCGAGACGGAGTCGAGCAGCGCCGCCTTCAGCTCCTCGCTGCGCCGGCTCACCTCCAGCTCCGTGGCCTGCTCCGAGAGGCGGTCGCGCACGATCCCCTGCCCAATCTGGTCGGCGGCGGCGGCCAGCAGGCGCGTCTCCTCGCTGGTCGGTGGCCCCTGGCGGATGTCGCGAGCGGCCCAGAGGGAACCGATCGGCTCCGACCCATCGACCAGCTCAACCCGGTACAGGGCCAGGCTGTCCCGCCGGGAAGCGGGCGGCCCCGGCGGGCTGAGCCGAACCCACGCGGGCTGCCCCTCGGCCGACCCTCGAGGCAGCACGCTGTGCGGGCCGGATCCGGGCGCATCGGCGCTTGAATCGGAGGTTGCCACCACCTGTTCCTGGGCCCAGGTGGGCCCGAGGCCGATCCAGACCCGCGCCATTCCCGCGTCCTCGGCCAGGCTGCCGACCAGCACCGGCAGCGCGTCCTTCATCCGCTTGGCCGAGGCGATGGCGCGGCTGACGTTGAAGAGCGCGCGCGCCTCGTGCTCGCGTCGCTCGGAGCGCAGGGCATGGTCGCGTTGCAGGCCGGTGAGACGCCCGATCACGATTCCAACCGCGAGCAGCAGGACCAGGGTCAGGATGTGCTGCGGATCCGAGACCAGGAAGGTGAACTCGGGCGGGAGGAAGAGGAAGTTGTACGCCAGGAAGGCACCCAGAGCGGTCCCAACCGCCGCCTCGCTGCCTCGCAGGTATGCAACCAGAGCGACCGCCAGCAGGAAGAGCGTCGACGCGTCATCGACGCCGACACGCTCCTCCAGCACGTAGACGCCCAGGATGGATGCGCCAAGGGCCGCGACCGCCATCGCGACGGTTGTGACCAGTGCGCGCCAATCGATCGGCTGCCGCCATGACATGGCGCCATCGTAGTCACGAAAGGCGGGTGGAGCCGAAGGAGGGACTCGAACCCTCGACCGACGGTTTACGAAACCGTTGCTCTACCACTGAGCTACTTCGGCCCGATGCAGGCGGGGCCGAAGTCTAGCAGTCCTCCAATGGTCGGCCGCGCGAGGGAAGAGGGAGCCGCCCTCGCGCAGCCGATGCTGTCAGACGGGTGAGCGACCTGGCAGTGCGCGCACGATGAAGATCAGGATCACCGCGCCGATGAATGCCACGACGATACTGCCCCAGAAGCCGGCCTCCCCGCCGCCGGTGAACAGGCTGAAGACGAAGCCACCGACGAAGGCGCCGATGATCCCGATGACGATGTTACCGATGATCCCGTAGCTGCCCTTCATGACCATCCCGGCCAGCCAGCCCGCGATCAGTCCGACAACGAGCCACCCAATGATGCCGCCTGGATTGAGCTCCATTGATTTCTCTCCCAACTTCAGCTGTCTCGGTCGCGTAGGGCGTCCACCGCACGAAGGGCAAGGACATCGACGCGAGACGGTGCTGGCCGGAATTGAAGCCGACCCCCCGTTTCAGTCACGTAACAGACATGGCCGCCACCATGCCAACATCCGCGCCGCCCGGATCAGCGGCGCTCGGGCGGGGCCCAGCCGTGGATCAGCTCGTCGTGGTAGCGGGGGGCGCCAACCTGGGCCGACGTACCGCGCGGGATCGGCGCTATGGGGGCCTTTCCCCGACGAGCAAGCGCGAAGTGCGGGCAGACGTCAGTGAGCGGACAGAGGCCGCAGATCGGGCGTGGCGCCTTGCAGGTATCGCGCCCATGCCGGATCAGCTCCACGTGGAATGGGTACATCTCGTCAGGCTGGAGGGCGGCCTCGAGCAGCAGGTGAGCGCGTTCGACATCGGTCCGGGGCGGGATGAGTCCCATGCGCAGGGCGACGCGAAACACGTGCGTGTCGACCGGAAGGGCCGGCCGGCCGAAGCCGAAGAGCAGCACGATGGCTGCCGTCTTGCGCCCGATTCCGGGCAGCTCCATCAGCCACGCCCGCGCCTCCTCCAGGGGCCATTCGCCCAGGAATGAGAGGTCCCAGCTGCCGTGGGTGGCGCGTTCGACCTCCCCCAGCACGGCCTGAATGCGCCGCGATTTGGTGGGCGCCAGGCCACCGGGGCGAAGCACCTCCTCCAGCACCTCGGTGGGAGCGGCAAGGACATCGGGCCAGCTGGCGTAGCGGGCCCGCAATGCAGTGAAGGCCCGGAACGAGTTGGTGTCGGCCGTGTTCTGGGAAAGGATGGTGAGCACCAGCTCACTGACCGTGTCCACGCGCGGCCCCGCCCAGGCCGGATGCTGGTAGCGATCACCCAGTCGCTCGAGGACGACGTCCACCAGGCGCCTGCGCGCGCGACGATCGGCGGCGAGCTTCTGCGGACTCGGGCCGCGCCGTGGGCGGCGGTGGACGGGCATGGGCCGATGATACGTGGGGTGCGAACTGGCGCTGCGATTACCCTGAGTCGTACTCCTGCGCCGAACCGGCCACTCCGGTGTCAGCCGAGAAGCCAAGGTTCTGCCACGACGCGGGGGAGCCCCATCGGTGCACGATGATTACCCCTGGCTTTCTAACGCAAGCCCCTGCCCGATCCCGACACTGCGCGCCAGTCGCTCGGCGGCGTTCGTCAGCAGCCGATCGGTGTCGGCCATTGCCTCCTCGAGCGTCATCGGCCGGTCCGCCACCGGCTGGATCAGCTCGAACAGGCCGGACACCTCGAGCGCTTCCGAGCCCGGCCCCAGGGTCCCGCACAGGAGGACGACGGGGATGGCACGCTTCGCGGCGAGAAGGGCGACGCCCATCGCCGCCTTGCCGGCAAGGGTCTGCTCATCGGCGCGACCCTCCCCAGTGATCACCAGGTCGGCGTCCTCCAGGGATGCAGCCAGGCCAGCCATCTCGGCCACGACCTCGACCCCGGGCCGCAGCGTGGCATTGGTGAAGGCCAGCAGCGCCGCCCCGGTTCCGCCGGCGGCGCCGGCCCCCGGAAGCTCCACCACCGCCCGCCCGGTCGTGGCCTCGATGGCGTCGCCGTAGATGCCCAGTGCCGCGTCGAGCTCAGCCACGGCCGCCTCGTCAGCACCCTTCTGAGGACCGTAGGTTGCCGCCGCCCCAGCCGGACCGGTCAGCGGGTTCGTGACGTCGGAGGCCACCACCACCTCGACGCGAGCCAGGCGCGGATCGAGTCCCGATGGGTCGATCACGATCAACTCGGCCAGCGCTGCGCCACCAGGCTTGAGCTCCGCCCCGGCCATGTCCAGGAAGCGGGCGCCGAGGGCGGCCAGCATTCCGCTCCCGCCGTCGGTGGTGGCAGACCCTCCGAGCCCCAGGATCACCTGCTGTACTCCGGCGTCGAGAGCGCTGCGCAGCAGCTCCCCGGTGCCGCGAGTGCTCGCCGCGCGTGCCGAGTCCGGCGTCCGCTCCTCCGTGGTCAGCTGCGCAAGGCCGGATGCGGCCGCCATCTCGACGAATGCCACGCGGCCGTCGTCGAGGAGGAGGTAATCGGCCGAGATCGCACGGCCCAGCGCGTCGTGCGCAGCGACCGAATGACGGACGGCGCGCTCGCCGAGCGCCGTCGCGACCGCCGCCAGCGTCCCCTCGCCACCGTCGGCCATGGGCGCCTGGACCACCTCGTCGTCCGGTCGCGCCCGCAGCCAGCCGGTCTCGATCGCTCGCGCGACCGCGACGGAGTCGAGGGCACCACCGAAGGAGTCGGGAGCCACCACGATTCGCAGCGATGCACCCATCAGCGCTTCAGCGAGCGACGCCGCTCCTGGTAGGCGGCCACGCTGCGCATCGGTGGACGAACCGCGTCGGCAACCTCGCGGACCTCGAGGTTGAATCGGTCCTTCTCCTGCCCGATCACCTTCATCCCGCGACCGACCTCGGTCAGGAGCTCGATCCGGTGCCGCTCCTCGAGCTTGCTGATGGCGGCCTGCAGGATGGTGAAGCTCATCTGCGACAGGTTGGCGAGCGGCTGGTTGCGATGGATCCGTCGTTCCAGGTCGACCTGCCCGATGGAGGAGAGCCCGGCCGTCTCGGCGATGTCGATCAGGAGGCCGATCTCGACCCCATAGCCGGTGAAGAACGGTACCGACTCGAGGATGGCGCGACGCCCCGCGTACTCACCCGAGAGCGGCTGGATGAACCCGGACAGCTCGGGAAAGAAGAGGTTGATCAGCGGCCTCGCCATCAGCTCCGTCACACGTCCGCCGCCCTCGGCGAAGAGGGTCAGGCCCTGACGGATTGGGCGCCGGTAGAAGCCCTTCACGTACTGGATCCGCGGCTCACGCAGGAGCGGCCCCAGGAGCCCGTGCACGAAGCGCGGCTGGATATTTCGGATGTCGGTGTCGATCCAGGCCACGATGTCGCCGTCGAGCACGTGGAGGCTCTTCCACAGCGCCTCGCCCTTCCCGACGTGCGTCCCCATCTCCGGCAGGATGCGCGAGTGACGCACCACCGGCACGCCGAGGTCGGCCGCGATCTCGCGCGTCCGGTCGGTGCTGTCGCTGTCGATCAGGACCAGCTGGTCCAGCAGCGGAACCCGATCCATCAGCGCTCCCTTGATGCGCTTGATGACGAGCCCGATCGTCCCCTCCTCGTTGAGGGCCGGCAGCCCCAGGCTGATGGTGACGCCCTGCTTCTCCTTGAGCTCCACCAGCTTGGTCACGTCGCGGAACTCCGATGCGTGGAAGGTGTTCTCCGCGAACCAGCGGTCCACGACGGTCGGCAGTGCCCGACCGTCCTCGACGAACGCGTCCGCCGCGGCCAGCGTCCCCTCCGCGGCGCGCAGCTCGTCGAACAGTGAGACGGCCAGCTCCTGCTTGGTCTTGACCACCATCACGGTCGGCTTCGCGCGGGAGGCGACCGCCTCGGCGACCACCCCGAACAGGAAGCGACCATCCGGGGTCATGGTCGAGGGATTGGCCGATGCGCCCATCACCACCAGCTGGTGGTTGTTCGACTCGCGGAGGATGGCAGCCCGCACCGACGCCGCCTCCCTCAGGATACCGATGACCTTGCGACCGCCGCGGTGCTCCGCCACGAATCGATCGAGCGCCGCCTGCTCTCGGACCAGCGCTCGCTCGCCGATCCCCTTGGGCACCACGTGCATGACCACCACCTGCGCCCCGAAGCGCTTGCCCAGGTCGCGGGCCAGTCGCATCGCCAGCTCGGCGTGGGGACCGCCGCGCACCGGGACCAGGATCGAGCTGACGTTCTCGAGGCCGCGCTGCTTCACCACGGCGATGTCCGACGGGGATTCGCGCACCACCGCGTCGATGGTCGGCGAGAAGACGGCCGACTCGGCCGGCCTGCCTCGCGTCGCGGTCGATCGCCTGGCGGCAGCCGGCGACGGAGGTCCGCCCCAGCCGAAGATCACGAGGTCCGCGCTCTCCTCGCCAACCGCCTCGATCACTCCGTCGGCGGCCCGGCGGCCGATGCGGACCATGGTCCGGAGCTCGACCTCCTCCTCGTCGCCGAAGTCGAGGACGCGCTGCAGCAGACGTCGCGCCGTGCGCGCGTGGGTCGCGCCCTCGGAGAGCGAGACGCCCTCCGGCACCTCTACGATTCCGAGCGCGGTGATCTCGGTTCGGCGTCCCTGGCCAACCCCGGCGCCGATGCGCACCAGGTCGCGCGCCGTGCGTGGGTTGGCGAGGGGCAGCAGGATGCGGTACGGCGCGCGCCGGCGCGACGCCATCAGCCGGCCGCCTGGGCGCGCATCTCGCGCCAGCGGGTGACCAGGTACGGCTTGAGCTCCTCGAACTCGCACGCCACCGCCTCGATCACCCGTTCCGCCTGGTCGGTCGTCATCTCGATCGTCTCGGCGATGAAGCCCGCGGTCCGCCCAAAGTAGAGCGGGGTCAGCGCCGCGAGCAGGCGCTCCCGGTCGGCTCCGGGCCGGTTGTAGGCCACCAGGGCGTCATACAGGCAACGGATCCACAGGTCGGCCGGGAAGTGGAAGGCGCCCGGCTCGCTCGGGATCTCGACCGACATGACGCGGTTCAGCTGCTCGGGCGAGAGGATCTGCGCCCAGGCATCGGCCTGCGACAGGCGAGCCGTCTCGAAGTTGTCGACCAGCTTCGCGTGGTTGACCTCCACCACCTCCGGGGCGATCACCCGCTCAAACCCGTACTCGGGGATCGAATGCGAGCCGCGGACCTTGAGCCATCTGTCCTGGTAGCGACCGGCCAACGCAAAGAGGGTGCCGACCACCTGCCGGAACATCGGCCCCAGGTCTCCCGCCGGATCCTTGGCGTCGTGGATCTTGGCGCCCAGCCGCGTCTGGCACACGGCGAACCCCTCGTTGATGGCCGAGTGCGTCATCCAGACGTCGATCCCAAAGCGCGCGGTCAGCTCGTCGAAGCTGTCGAGCTCCAGGTAGCGCTGCACCAGGTCGCCGCTGATCGCGAACTCCCCGCCGATCGGCTGGCGGATGCGCGCCCCGTACAACGCGCGGGTGAGCGGGTAGGCGATCGCGTTGGTGATCGTCCCGTCGTACTTGTAGCGCGCGTAGAGCGGCGCTACGAAGTCGTAGCCGCCCTTGAGGATCGGTCCGGCGAGCAGCTCGATCCATTCGGGGGCGATGCTGCGCAGGTCGGAGTCGAC
>JBKKBV010000056.1:0-8724 GCA_046713375.1 Candidatus Limnocylindria bacterium | reverse complement strand
TACTTGTAGTAGATGTGCGCTGGCGTATCCAGCGCGCGCTCCAGGCCCAGCGCCCGGATCATCGGTGATGGCCGGTAGATCCGATACGCCTCGCGCACCGGCTCCGGGATCTCGATGAAGCGCTCGGTGCTCACCTCCTGCTTGATGAGCTCCATCGGGAAGAGCGGTGCCAGGTCGGCGGGGCCGATCGGCTCACGGGTGCCCGGGTGCAGGACGGGCGGTGCCGGCTCCGGCAAATCCGCCGCGATGTTGTAGAAGTGCGTCGGCAGCTCAGTCTCGGGGAGCATGAACCGGCGCTGCTGTGGCTGGGACATTGGTGACCTCCTGAGAACAACAAACCCCTTCGTCTTGAAAGGACGAGGGGGTCTTCTCGTGGTGCCACCTTTGTTCCCCGGTGTTCTCACCCGGGCTCCTTCGACCGCGGCCCGCCGTTGCCGGCTGGCGATGGTCTCGGCCTCGATAACGGTGCCTCTCCGCCGGACGCTACTGGCGCTGGACCGATGTCCGACGCGTTCTCGTCCGGAGCTCCCGGGTCCATTCGCCGGTCGCGCCGCCGCCGGGGTCCCACTGCTCCCGGCTCCCTGTGGGCTCGCCTGACCGAGTACTCGTCCCGATCGTCGCCGTGTTCAGATGTCCCGTGGACGCTACGCGAGCAACCTTGGCATGTCAAGCCTCCTAGAAAGGCTTGAACATCATCAGCCAAAGGATGACGGCGAGCCCGCCCAGCCCGATGACTGATAGTACGGGCGTGGGCCATGCGCCCCGGGCGGCATCGTACGCAGCCTGCGGCCCTGGATTCGACGGATCAGCGATGCGCGCCGCCACCGCCGCCTCAGCCGCCTCCTGTACGAGGCCAAAGAACCCGCCACCGAAGCGCCACATCACGACGGTTATCAATGCCAGAAGCGCCAATGACGCCCAGATCCAGCCGCTTCCCCACCACGATCCCATGAAGGCAGCGGTGGCACCACTGAGCACGACGACAGCGAGCAGGACCCGCAACCCGGCAGCCGTTGGAAGGTCGTTGAAGAACGTCAGCATCCGCTCGGGATCAGGCTCGCGGCGCGTCGCCCACATCGCCGTCATGTGGATGCCATGCGCCAGCATGAACGCCAGTACCGACGCCATGTGAACGAAGACGACCCATGGATACACCTGCATTGCCGACCGTACGCTCAGCCACTGCGGGCGGTCAAGGGGTCGCCGAACTTGCCTCCGCGGCTCGCGCCGGAAGGGTCAGGGGAAGTGTGACGATGAAGCAGGTTCGCCCCGGCTCGGACTCGAGGTCGATCCGGCCGCCGTGCCGCACGATAACCTGATGGCTGATGTGCAACCCCAGCCCGCTGCCGATCCCCGGTGGCTTGGTGGTGAAGAACGGCTCGAAGATCTTGGAAGCGACATCGGATGGGATGCCCGGGCCGGTGTCGCAGATGGTGACGGTCACCTCGTCGTCCCCGCGCGCCGCGCGGATGGAGATCGCGCCGCGTCCGTCCATGGCATCCGCCGCGTTGTCGATCAGGTTGGTCCAGACCTGGTTCAGCTCGGAGCCCCAGGCCTCGATCTCGGGCAGGTCGGGGTCGTATTCGCGGGTCACCTCGATTCCAGCCTTGAGCTTGTGGCGCAGGATCACAAGCGTGTCGTCGAGCCCCTTGCGCACATCGATGCGCTGCACGGGAGCCTGGTCCAGGTAGGCGTACGACTTCACGGCGCCCACGATCTCGCTGATCCGGTCGCCGGCCATGCGCACCTCACCGATCAGGGTCTCGACCGTGGCGGTGGCCGCCAGCCAGGCCGCCGCCTCGCGAGCGGCCTCGGCATCCATGCCGGCGAATGCGCCACTTAGCTCATCCGTCGTCCAGCCGGCATCCACCAGGGCCGCCGCCATCTCGGTGTCACCGATCAGGGTCTCGATCTCGTCAACGGCATCGGCCCGGTCGAGGGCGTCCAGCGAGGCACGGCCTGCGGGGCGAAGCAGGGTAAGCGAATGGGGCGGATGGAGGGCGTTGCGTTCCGCGATCGCCTGGTCGAGCGCATCCACTGAGCGGCGAATCGCAGCGGCGGGGTTGTTCAGCTCGTGAGCCAGGCCCGCGGCCAGCGTCCCGAGTCCCGCCAATTTCTCGCGCTGGCGCAGCGTCGCCTCCATCCCTCGCAGCCGCCCGATGATGGTGCGAATGATGCTGAGGGCGGCATCCGGACCGCCGGAGAGCAGGTCGCGCATCGCCAGGTACGGGATGCGCAGCACCTCAGCATCCGAGACGGCCTGGACCGATGCCATTCGCTTCCCTCGCTCGAGCGCCGCGAGCTCACCTTGCAGCGCGCCGGGGCCAACCCGTGCCAGTGGGATCTCGCTCGTCCCCGAGCGCTTCGTCACGTCGAACTCGCCGGAGACGACCACGAACAGGTCGTCGGCCTGGTCACCCTCCGTGATCAGGAAGTCGCCCTCGCGCAGTGACATCGGGATCGCCTTCTCCGCGAGACGCTGGAGGTGCTCGTCGGGCACCTCGGCAAAGATCGGAGTGGCGCGCAGAGCGTCGAGTGCCATCGGCCTAGAGCCCGGACAGGTACTGGTGCACGAATTGCACCGCCATCGCGCCCTCGCCGACCGCGCTCGCGATCCGCTTGACGGACCGATGACGCACGTCGCCCGCCACGAAGATCCCAGGGAGGCTTGACTCGAGCAGGAATGGGTCCCGATCGAGGCCCCAACCGGCGGGTCGCTTGCCGTCCTCGGTCAGCTGCGCCCCGGTCAGCACGAAGCCGCCGGGATCGCGAGCCACGGTTCCCTCCAGCCAATCGGTGCGCGGCTGCTGGCCGATGAAGACGAAGATCGCGGCCAGCGGCAGCTCCTCGCCACCGGTTGGACCGGTGATGCTCACGGACGCGAGGTGACCCTCGCCATGCGCCGCGGTGATGGACGTCTCGTATCGGACGTCGATGTTCGTGCAGGCGGCGATCTGGTCGACCAGGTATTGGCTCATGCCCGACAGCTCGGGCGTGCGGACCATCAGCATCACGCGCTTGGCGAAGCGGGACAGGTACACGGCCGCCTGTCCGGCGGAGTTGCCGCCACCCACGACCCCCACCTCCTGGTCGCGATACAGGACGGCCTCGGTGGTCGCGGCTCCGTAGTAGATGCCCGCACCGGCCAGCTCGGCGGCACCCGGCACGTCGAGCTGGCGGTAGCTGACTCCGGTCGCCACCACTACCGTCTGGCAGGACACATCCCCCGCCGCAGCGAGCGTCACGACCCGGTACGGATCCTCGCGCCGGATGCCAGTCACCTCGTCGGGCGACAGGATCTCCGCTCCCAGCCGGCGCGCCTGGGCCAGCCCACGGCGCGCCAGGTCGCCGCCGGAAAGGCCCGCCGGGAAGCCCAGGTAGTTCTCGATCCGGCTGGTCGTGCCGGCCTGCCCGCCCGGGGCCTCCTGCTCGACCAGGATCGTCTTGAGCCCCTCGCTGGAGGCGTAGACCGCTGCCGCCAGGCCGGCCGGCCCACCCCCCACGATGACCACGTCATAGAACGGCAGGGCTGCACGTGTCTGCAGCCCGACCTTCTCGGCGATCTGCCGGGTCGATGGGTCGCGGAGGGTCGAGCCATCGGCGAACAGGATCAGCGGGATGGCCGGGTCGAGCGGCTCCTCTCCGGCAAGCGAGGCGGCGAGCTTGCGTCCCTCGGCGTCCTCGGTCGGATCGAGCCAGGCATAGGGCACCTGGTTGCGCGTCAGGAAGTCCCGGATGAGGTGCCCGCCCGGCGCCCAGCGTCCGGCCAGCAGCCGCACCCCCTCGAACGCGGGCCGGAAGGTTGCGATCCAATCGGAGAGCAGGTCGTCCAGGATCGGGTACAGCTTTTCGTCAGGGGGATCCCAGGGCTTGAGGATGTAATGGTCGAGGCGGATGTCGTTGATCGCCTTGATCGCGACATCGGTGTCCGCGTAGGCCGTCAACAGCACGCGGCGGGCATCGGCCTGGAGCTCGACCGCCTGCACCAGGAACTCGATCCCGGTCATCTGGGGCATCCGCTGGTCGACCATGAAGAGGGCGACCGCGCTGCCGCGCAGGGTCAGCTGCCGAACCGCCTCCAGCGCGTCCTGGCCGGAGTTGGCGGCCACGATTCGGTATTGATCTCCGTAGCGCGCGCGAAGGTCGCGCTCGACGGCGCGCAGCACGGGCAGATCGTCATCGACGGCCAGGATGACCGGCTTGGTGGCCATGGAGCGTCGAGTCTACTTGGCACGCGCTAGCATCGGCCCGTGACCAAGTCCGAGCACGCCGATGTCGTCATCGTCGGTGGCGCGATCGTGGGCAGCTGCGTCGCCACCTTCCTGGCCGGCCGGCCCGACTGGCGCGGCCGGATCGTGGTGGTCGAGCGTGATCTCACCTTCCGGACCTCGTCCACCACGCTGTCTGCGGCCTCGATCCGGCTCCAGTTCAGCACGCCGCTGAACATCGAGATCAGCCGGTTCGGGGTCGAGGTGATCCGGAACCCTGGACGCTGGCTCTCGGTCGAGGGTGATGTGGCTCCCGAGATCGACTTCGTGGAGGGCGGCTATCTCTTCCTGGCCAGCCCCGCCGGGCTGGCCATCCTCGAGAGCAACCACGCGGTTCAGCGCGCGCACGGCGTCCAGGTTGCGCTCATGACGCCGATGGAGCTGCGGACCCGATTCCCGTGGCTCAACGTCGAGGACGTCGCGGGTGGCTCCCTCGGCCTGGCCGATGAGGGTTGGTTCGACGCCTATGCCCTGCTTCAGGCCTTCCGCCGCAAGGCGCGCTCCCTGGGCGTCGAGGAGCTGGCCGGCGAAGTCGCCGAGGTCGAGCGTGACGGTGGCCGGGCAACCGGAATCCGACTCGCCGATGGGCGTCGTATCACGGCGGACTGGGTCGTCAATGCCGCCGGCCCACGCGCCGGGGGAGTTGCCGCCATGGCCGGCCTGGAATTACCCGTCAGCCCGCGCAAGCGGATGGTGTTCCACTTCGACTGCCGCACGCGTGTGGAGAGCCCGCTGACGATCGACACCTCCGGTGTCTACTTCCGCCCGGAGGGACCGAACTACATCGCCGGCTCCTCCCCGCACGGCGAGCAGCCGGATCCCGACACCCTCGACCTCGAGGTCGATCGGTCCTGGTTCGAGGAAGTGATCTGGCCGGCGATCGCCCACCGCGTGCCGGCCTTCGAGGCGATTCGCCTGCTCGACGCGTGGGCCGGCCACTACGAGGTGAATACGCTCGATCACAACGCCGTGATCGGTCCGCACCCTGCTCTGCCCAACTTCCTGTTCGCGAACGGCTTCTCGGGCCACGGCCTGCAGCAGGCCCCCGCGGCCGGACGAGCGCTGTCCGAGTGGATCGCCACCGGCGACTACGAGACGATCGACGTACGGCCGCTGGGGTACGAGCGGATAGCCGCGAATCGGCCCTACCGGGAGCTGAACGTCATCTAGCGCTTGGCTGTCATCGGCCTATTGGCATTTGCGTTCGTAAGGCGCCGCGTCGACGAAGGTGAGGGACGTGACGTCCTGCCGGTCGAGGGTCCCCAACGTGTACTGGGAGGTGTCGATGACGACCACCCCGTTCGCGTTGATCTGCACCGCGAAGCGATCCATGCCGCGCTGTGCCGGCCCCTCCTTGAGCTTCTCGCCGACGATGTTGTAGGTGCTGCCGTGACAACGGCAGGTGAATCGCTTGAGCTCGTCGCACAGTCCGGGCACCTGGCAGCCGAGGTGCGGACACTTGCGGTAGAGGGCCAGCAGCTGATCGGCGCTCGGGTTCGCGACCGACGCGTCGTGCCCGAGGGCCAGCTCCCTCGCGGCAGGCACGTTGATGAGGAAGGACCGGGCGGTCCCCACCGCGTACGGCCAGCCATTGGCGAACGAGGGCTGTTCGGCCAGGATGTCGGCCAGCGTTCCGACTGGGAATTTCGCCCCTAGCCCGGAGCGGATCTGCGGCCACAGGAACGCAATGGTGCCGCCGATGAATTCCAGCGCGAGGATCCCCGCTCCCACCCCGAGCATGCGACCCATGAAGGCGCGGCGGCTCAACTCGCCGATCGGCTGCTTCTCGACCACGCCATACGGCCGGGGAGACGGAACTGCCATGACGACCTCCCTGCGCGGCATGGCCGCGACCAACTGGGATGGGGGCCTCACCAGCCGATGCAGCCGCGCGTCAAGGCCACCGCGCGCCAGGTCGAGCAGGTCCCGCCAGCCGGGTTCGCGCTCGGCGAGCAGCGCGGCCATCTCCGCGCCATAGCGTTCGCGCCAGCGGCGCGGGTACGCGCGCAGGACGAGGCCGACCGCCGGAGCGGGAGCGGGCATCGTCAGCCGTTCGCCGCGCCAAGGCGGGCGCGGCCGACCTGGACCAGCCGCCGCATCTCCGCCAGGTGGCTGCTCAGCGCCTCCGAGCCGGCCCCGGTCAGTCGGTATGGTCGCCGGCGGTCCTCAGGGCCCATCGGCTCGATCAGCCCGCGTCGCTCCAGTCGGGCGAGGGCGGCATAGAGCGTGCCTGGGCCGATCGGGCTCGCCGCGAAGGCGTTGACGTCGGTCATGATCGCGTAGCCGTGCTTGGGAGTGTCGGCCAGGCTCACCAGGATCAGCAGCGCCGGCTCGGCAAATCGGCCAAGGTCGCTGGTGGATCGGTCGGTTCCCAGAATGCGCCTCCCATCGGTCGTGAACCGATATAGCGGCACCCGCTATATCGTCGCGCGTACTATGCACACCACCCTGCGCGGGCGCCAAGGGTCAACCTGCGGCAGGTAGCATTGGCGGTATGGATCGGCCGCGGATCGTCACGACCCTCGCCGATCCGGCGGCCTCGACCGATCCCTCGGTGGCTGAGCTCAAGAACCGCCGCTACCTCGATGCGCTGGAGAGAGCAGGTGCCGACCCCCTGCCGCTCGACGAGCTGTCATCAGCGGCTGACCGGGCGGCGGCATTTGCCGCCATGGACGGGCTGCTCCTCTCCGGTGGCGCCGATCTCGACCCGGCCCGCTACGGGGAGGCGCCTGCCGGGGCCAGAGCCGCCGAGCCGGGACGCGATGCGCTGGAGGACGAGGCGTTCCACGCGGCCATGGAGGCTCGCGTGCCGATCCTCGGGGTCTGCCGCGGGCTCCAGGCGATCAACGTCTTCGCCGGTGGCTCGCTGGTGCAGCACCTCGACGGCCACGAGAGCTCCCCGTACCCGTCGCCGGACGTGACGCGACATCGGCTCGAGCTCAGCGATGGCTCACGGCTGGCAGCAATCCTGAGCGAGTCGAGCGACTTGATGGTCAACAGCTATCACCACCAGGCGATCACTGCCGATCGCGTGGCTCCTGGGCTGCGGGTATCGGCCGTGGCCGAGCACGACACGGGCCTGTTGGTGGAGGGGTTGGAGTCGACCGATCCCGATCGCTGGCTGGTCGGTGTCCAGTGCCACCCGGAACGCGAGTCGTCGCCGCCGGTCCTCGAACGCCTGTGGGCATCCTTCGTGGCCGCCTGCACCGAGCGGGCCACGCGCAGCGGGGCGACGGAAACGAAGGGCTAGTCGTGGTCGGGCTACGGCCCGATCGGGGGTCCCAGCAGAAGCGGCATTCCTAGTCGATGGCCGTACAGCGGCCGGAAGCGGTCCGTGCTGTACATGGACTCCACGTCCACGTGTCGTGGGCCAAGGACGGGATCCGGCAGGGGTGCGTGCGAGTACTTGCCATCGCGGATGGCGACCATGCGCCCGTTCATACCATCGGCGAGAAGGTCCACGGCCACGTTGGCGAAGGTGGTCGCCACCATCTGATCGAGCGCGTCGGGATCGCCGCTGCGGAGGTCGTAGGTCAGGTCGGAGTGCACCGTTTCGATGCCGGTCCGCCGGTGCAGCTCCTCTGCCAAGACAAACCCAACATTCACTGGTCGACGGTGGCCAAAGGCGTCAGGCTCCCCGTACTCCTGGAGCGTTCCGCCAACCCACGCCGCACCCTCCGACGCGATCACCAGCGAGTAGCGGCTCGGGTTGGCGGAACGGTCCTCGGCGAGCAGCGTGGCCAGCCGGTCCAGGTCGAACGGTGCCTCCGGAATGACGCAGCGCGTGCTCGTCACATAGGCGGCGTACCAGGCCGAGTAGCCGCTGTTGCGCCCAAAGATGCGGAAGACGCCGATCCGTTCGTGGCTGCCCAGCGTGGTCCGCTGCCGGTTGATGAGCTCCTTGGCTCGCGTGACGGCGGTCGAGAAGCCGACGCAGTACTCGGTCCCCTGCACGTCGTTGTCCATCGTCTTGGGGATCGCGACCAGCGGAACCCCCTCGCGCGCGAGCCGGTCGGCGTAGCCGAGGGTGTCGTCGCCGCCGATGGCGACGAGGTGGGTGAGGCCCAGGCGCTCGATGCTGTCGAGCACGATCGGGGTCAGGTCGTACCGGTCATCCTCAGCCTCGAGGCCGGCCAGGCGCGCGCGATCGAGCTGCTCCGGCACGCGGTCCTGCTTCATGCGGGCGGGGTTGGTGCGCGAGGTATGCAGGATCGTGCCCCCGCTCCGGTCGATGGTCCGCGTGCTCTCGCGACTGAGCGCGACCACGAACTCGGCATCCGAAGCGCCCCCAGGACCGAGGTGGGTCAGCCCCTTCCACCCTCGTCGAATGCCGATCGTCTCCCAGCCAATCTCCCAGCCTCGATAGACCACGCTCTTGATGATGGAATTGAGCCCCGGCACGTCGCCGCCGCCGGTCAGGATGCCGATGCGTGTCACATCGACATGATGGCGCGCC
>JBKKBV010000055.1:0-3149 GCA_046713375.1 Candidatus Limnocylindria bacterium | reverse complement strand
CCGACGCGGTGTCGAAGCCGAGGCCGAAGAGAAAGCCCAGCGGGTACATGTGCCAGCTCTTGCGGATGACGCGCAGCATCGGCCGGAAGAGGCGCGCCAGCAGGCCGCGCTCGTTGAGGAACTCCTCCAGGGTGGCCTCGTCGTAGGCGCCACCGCGAGCTACGCGCCGGAACATGCGGTAGATGTCGATCAGGACGACCAGGTTGATGATGCCGATGAGCAGCAGGAAAGCGGCAGACACGGTGGTCCCGATCAGGCCGCCGATCTCCTGCAGGGCGGGGATGTCGGTGATCACGGACGCGAAGAGGGCGATCACGACCACCAGCGCCACCACCACGGTCGAGTGTCCGAGCGAGAAGAAGAGCCCCACTGCAACAGGGCGCTGACCGTCCTGCATCAGCTTGCGGGTGGTGTTGTCGATGGCCGCGATGTGGTCCGCGTCGACCGCGTGGCGCAGCCCAAAGGTGTACGCCAGGAAGGCGGTGGGCAGCAGGATCGGGTAGGAGATCGAGGCGACCAGGGCCACGGCCCAGGCCGCCACGTTGAAGGCGATGAGGAACGCGTACATGCGGATGATTCGGTTCCGGACCGGGCCGGCCGTCCGCAAGAGACGCAGAGCGCTGTCGACCATCGGTTCCTCCGCGCCGATTCTAGGCGGCGTCAGAGGCTTACTGCAACCTCTTGCAGTAGCAACGCGCTACTCGAGTGCCCCCTCAGCGAAGGATCGCGTCCAGGGCGGCGGCCAGCTCATCGGGGTATGCCATACCCTCGAACTTGGCGGCGACCTTGCCGTCGGAATCCACCACGAACACGTACGGCTCGGTCGGAAGGCCCCACTCGACCGCCGCCCGCACCGCCTGTGGCTTTCCGGTCACGTCCAGCGCCGGCTGCGGCCGGCCATCGATCAGCTCCAGCAGATAGGGCTCCACGTGGATGAAGTTCACCCGGTCGAGGTAGTCGGGCATCACCTGCTTGACGAGGTCGAGCGCCGGCCCGCAGGTGCCGCTGGTGCAGAAGAGCGGCGTGGCGAAGGTAACCACGAATGGCCTGCCGGCGGCAATCGCATCCTTGACCGACAGCGCGTAGAAGCGTGGATCCGGATCATCGTCGGTGGAGATGGCGATGAGCGCCGCCGGATCCGTGGCGGTCAACGTGTCGGAGGGCGGCGCATCTGCCCCGATGGCGGGCGTCGCGGTTGACTCCCGCACCGAGAAGATGACCCGAGCCGTGCGGTCCGGCATGCCGGATTCGTGCGCGGTCACCTCCATGCCCCAATCCCCGGCGCGGGCGAAATCGGCGTAGGAGGTGTAGATCGCCTTGGCATCGGGGATCAGCCAGCGGAAGGTGGCGGTGGTCTCGCTGACGGGCGTTTCCGTGCTGGCCGCCAGGTCATAGAAGCGCTGATCGACCGTTACTTCCGGAGCCGCGAGTGTGCGGCCCGCCTTATCCAGGAGGGTGATCAACACCCGACTGCGGCCGGTCCCCAGGTCGGTCGAAACCACGACCGGGATGAAGTCGGTGTTGCCGACGATGCCGCCGCTGCCCGGCCAGCCTGGGTACTGTCCCGCCTCCGATGGCGCGACGCTCCCACCCGGTCTCGAACAGGCCACCAGCATGAGGCCGATGACGGCGACTACCCACGCGTAACGGCCGGTGACCTCCATGCCCCAATGATGGCCGATTTCGCAAGGCCGGCTCAGTTGACGCCATCAGGGCCGGGCCGCACACTCAGCCTCCGTCCATCAACCGCTTCCGCCCCGTCGAGCATGCCGCAGACCACCATCTACGTCGCGCCCCGGCTCGCCGGGACGCTCGGGACCATCCCCCCGGCGGTCGCAACCGTCGAGTTGGCGCGCCTCTTTGGTCGCAGCGCCGCGCTCGCCGGCGTATCGCTGACCGTCGAGATGGGCCGAACCGTCGCCCTCCTCGGACCGAACGGCGCGGGCAAGACGACCCTGCTGCGGATCCTGGCCACGGCCATCCGCCCCTCGTACGGGACCCTCGCCATCGACGGTATCGATGCGCTGCGTGATCCCGCGCAGGTCCGCGCACGCGTCGTGTACCTGTCGCACGCCACCGCTCATTACGATGACCTGACCGCCCAGGAGAACCTGCGCTTCGCGGCCACCATGTTCGGCTGGGGGGAGCGGGAGGGTCACGGGGTCGCCGGCGAGGCCCTGGCGACGGTCGGCCTGGAGACGGTGGCCGGGCAACGCGTGCGCACCTTCTCGGCGGGCATGCGCAAGCGCCTGGCCCTGGCCCGGATCCTCGTTGCGCGGCCCTCGCTGCTGCTGCTGGATGAGCCGCACGCCGCCCTGGACGGGGAGGGGATGGCGCTCGTGGATCGGCTCGTCGGCCTCTGGAAGGAGGCGAGAGTGACGGTGATCATTGCCTCGCACCAGGCGGAACGCGTCGCCAGCCTGGCGGACGCGACCGTGCGGCTCGAGGGCGGGCTGCTGGCGGAGGTGAGCGGCGCAGGCGTCACCGCCGGACCGGTGGGTGGCTCCCCGCGACCGCGGATGGCCGTCGCCGGGATGGACCGATGAACGACCTGCGCCGCGGCCTGACGGTGGCGGTGGCCATCGCGCGCAAGGACGCGATCTCCGAGCTGCGCGGCCGCCAGGCGGCCGGGTCAACCCTCTTCTTCGCGGCGCTCGTCCTGCTCCTCTTCGGGTTTGCGCTGGGACCCGATTCGCAACGCCTTGCCGACGCGGCTCCTGGCCTCCTCTGGCTGGCGATCGTCTTCGGGGGGCTGCTCACCATGGCGCGCCTGCATCAGCTCGAGGCCGATGACGGAGCGTTCGAGCAGCTCGCCCTGTACCCGGTCGACCGTCGCGCGATCTACGCCGGCAAGGCGCTGGCCGGGGCGGCAGCGATGCTCGTGCTCGGGGGCCTCCTGCTGCCGGTCGTGGCGATCCTGTACGCCATACCGATCGGCGCAGCCTGGCTGCCGCTGCTGGTCGCCGTGGTGCTGGGCGCCATCGGCTTCGCGGCGGTCGGCACCGCGTATGCCGGCCTGACCGTTCGCATGCGCGCCCGCGAGATGATGCTGCCGTTGCTGATGCTGCCGATCGTGGCGCCGCTCCTCCTGGCCGCGGTCAAGGCCACTGTCGCATCCCTCGCCGGCGATCCCCTCGGCGAGCTGGGAT
>JBKKBV010000054.1:0-21352 GCA_046713375.1 Candidatus Limnocylindria bacterium | reverse complement strand
AGCCTGCCGAAGGTGCTGCACCCCCTGGCCGGACGGCCGATGCTCGAGCATGTCCTCGCCTCGCTCGCCGAGGCCGGCATCGAGCTGCGGGTCGTGGTGGTGGGGCATGACGCGGACCAGGTCGAGGCGGCCCTCGACGGCCGGGTGACAATCGCTCGCCAGGAGCCGCCGAAGGGTACGGCCGATGCCGTGCGCATCGGCCTCGAGCAGCTCGACCCGGGCACCCAGCAGGTGGTGGTGGCGATGGGAGACGCCCCGCTGGTGCCGGCCGCCCTCTTCGCAGAGCTCGTCACCGTGCGGGCCGCGGCCGACGCGTGCATCGTGTTGCTCGCCTCGCGGCCGGCCGATCCGAGCGGCTATGGGCGCATCGTGCGCGATGTCGAGGGCTTGGTCCAGGCGATCGTGGAGGAACAGGACGCCGACCCCGCGGTCAGGGAGCTGGGCGAGGTCAATGCCGGGACCTACTGCTTCGATGCCGGATGGCTGCGCGCCAACATCGGCGCCGTGCCTGTCTCACCCTCGGGCGAGCAGTACCTGACCGACCTGGTTGCCATCGCTGTCTCGAGCGGCAGCAAGGTGGTTGTGGTCAGCGCGCCACGGGCTGAGCTGGCGATGGGGATCAACGATCGGTCCGGGCTGGCCGCTGCCGAGAGGATCATGCGGGGTGAGATCGCCGAGCGTCACATGCGCAACGGCGTGACCATCGTCGATCCGTCGAGCACCTTCATCGATGTCGATGTTCAGATCGGTGAGGACGCACGGATCGAGCCGTGGACCGTCCTGTCGGGCGCCACCGCGATCGGGCCAGAGGCCGTGATCGGTCCCCAGTCGCAGGTCATCGACTCGCGAATCGGCGCGCGAACCATGGTCTGGTCCAGCGTGGTGGAGTCGTCGGTCGTGGCCGAGGACGTCCAGATCGGGCCGTACAGCCACCTGCGGCCGGGATGCGAGATCGGGCCGGGCTGCCGGATCGGCAACTTCGCCGAGCTCAAGATGACGCGGGTCGGGGCCGGCAGCCAGATCCATCACTTCAGCTACCTGGGCGATGCCGACCTCGGCGAGGCGGTGAATATCGGCGCCGGGGCGATCACGGCCAACTTCGACGGGAGCGCCAAGCACCGCACTACGATCGGGGATGGGGCGTTCATCGGGGTCGATACCATGCTGCGCGCGCCGGTCAACATCGGAGCGGGCGCCCGCACCGGCGCAGGGGCGGTCGTGACCCGCGACGTGCCGGCCGGCGAGACCGTGGTCGGCATGCCGGCGCGGCGCATCGGCACGCGCCGGCGGAATCCGCAGTCGGGAGGTTCGTCAGCGCTCGACGATGCCTGAGACAGCTGGGACGGCCTCGATCCTGGACCTCGCCATCGTGCTGGTGCTGATACTGGTGGGCGGCTTCTTCGCGGCGAGCGAGATCGCGTTGATCACGGTCAAGCGGCATCGCCTCAACCAGCTGGTTGGGGAGGGGAGCCGCGCCGCCCGGGTTGCCCAGCGCCTGACCGAGGACCCCAGCCGCTTCCTGGCCACCATCCAGATCGCGATCACCTTCCTCGGCTTCCTTGCCTCGGCGGTCGGCGCCGTTGCCCTGTCGGGGTCGCTTGCCAGCCTGGTGCGACTCATCCCCCTGGAGCCGATTCGCGACGCCGCCGGGAACATCAGCTTCGTGCTCGTCACCCTCCTCATCGCGCTCGCCTCGATCATCGTTGGCGAGCTGGTGCCCAAGACCCTCGCCCTCAGCTTCCCGGATCGCTTCGCCATCTTCGTGGCGCGCCCCATCGGCTGGTTCGATTGGATCCTGCGACCGATGGTGTGGCTCGTCTCGACCGTCTCGAACGTGCTCGTACGCGCGCTCGGCGGCAGGGATCGCCCACAGGCGGGCTACCTCTCGACCGAGGAGCTGAAGATGCTGGTCGAGACCGGCAGCGAGACGGGCGGCATCGAAGAGGAAGAGAAGGAGATGATCCACGGGGTCATCGAGCTGGCGGAGACGAAGGTCCACCAGGTCATGGTCCCGCGCATTGGCATCCGCGCGGTCGAGGTCCACGACCCGATCGAAGAGGTGCTCGACATGATCGTCCGCGCCGGTCACTCGCGCGTGCCGGTCTACGAAGAGAGTCTCGACAACATCGTCGGCATCCTCTACGCCAAGGACCTGCTGCCGTTCCTGCGACCTGGCGCGGCGCCGTCGTCCGAGATCGACATTCGCGCCCTGGCGCGTCCCGCTGCCTACGTACCCGAGACCAAGCCGGTCGACGAGCTGCTGCACGAAATGCGCGTCGACAAGCGACACATCGCGATCGTGGTGGACGAGTACGGCGGCACGGCCGGCCTGATCACCATGGAGGACGTGGTCGAGGAGATCGTGGGCGAGATCCAGGACGAGTACGACAGCGAGGAGTCACTGGTGGAGGCGCTGGAGGAGGAGGACAAGATCGCGTTCCGGGTCGACGGGCGAGTCAGCATGGACGACCTGCGCGACCTGTTCGAGCTCTCCGACACCGAGGAGGAGGACGAGGACGAATACGACACGGTCGGCGGGTTCATCGTCCACCGCGTTGGCCGCATTCCGCTGCCGGGGGCGGTGGTGCCGTTCCGCGACGTGACGTTGACCGTCGAGGCGGCTGAACCACGGCGCATCGCCAAGGTGATCGCCACGCGCCCCCGCCAGCCCGAGTCGGCGATGGAGGCGCTGGCGGCCGCTGACGCCGATTAGGCGCTGATCATGCTCTCGACGAGCGCGCGCAGCTCCACCACGCCCTCCTCGGGGACCGGCAGTGAACGCGCCTCCGCCAGGGCCAGATCCCGGTAGCGGCGGGCCTCCGCCTCCGTGGCCGCACGGGCGCCGGTTCGTTCGAGGATCTCCAGCACCTCGTCCGTGAGCTCCTCCGACATCGGAGTATCGCCCTCGGGTGGGCCGGACCCATCCGTGGCGCGGATCATCGGCTGATAGATGGCGATCAGGCGCTCCACATCTGGCGGGGGCGCGTTCCGCATGGCCCAGACCACCGGGAAGGTCTTCTTGCGCTTGCGGATGTCGCCGGCGGCCGACTTGCCCGAGTCTGCGCTCGCCCAGAAGCTCCCCTTCAGGTCGTCGGCGATCTGAAAGGCCATCCCCAGGTCACGCCCCAGCCGGTGAAAGGCGTCGATCAGCTCCGGATCGTCGCTGGCCATCATCGCCCCCGTCTCGATCGACGCGCCGATCAGGGCGGCGGTCTTCTTGGAGATCATCTCGAGGTATTCGTCGACCGTCACATCGGTGCGCCGCTCGAAGCTGATGTCCAGGTACTGCCCCTCGCACAGGGCCAGGCAGGTCTCGTCGTAGACCCGCATCACATCCAGGAGCTTCTGCGGCTCGTACTCCTCTTCCTTCATGAGCCGATACAGCGCCAGCCGCGACAGCGCGAAGAGGGCGTCGCCCGCGTTGATGGCGAGCGGCACGCCCCAGATCGCCCACAGGGTCGGCCGATGCCGCCGCTCCCGATCGGAGTCCTCGATGTCGTCGTGGACCAGGCTGAAATTGTGGCCAAGCTCGACCGCCGCGGCCGCGGGCAGCGTCTTGCGGTAGTCGCCACCCAGCGCCTTGAAGGCGAGCAGGCCGAGCAGGGGACGCAGCCTCTTGCCACGTGGTCCTTCCATCTGGTCGAGCCCCAGGTGGTAGCCGACCATCTCGTAGAGTGGACGCGCGCTGCCGTCGCGTTCGTCGATGATGGACCGCATCTCGGTCTCGATCTCGACCAGCAGGTCGTTAAACTGGGCCGTGATGTCCACCTCCCAAGGGTACCCGAGGTCGATGCGCCCGTGAGCCGAGCCCGCCTCTACAAGACAGAGGGGATCGTGCTGCGCAGCATGGACCTCGGCGAGGCCGATCGGGTCTTGACCGTCCTCACCCCGCGCCTCGGAAAGCTGCGCGTGATCGCCAAGGGGATCCGCCGGCCCCGCTCGCGTCTCGGGGGCGGATTGGAGCCGTTCAGCGACGTTCACCTGGTGCTGGCCGTGGGACGAACCTTCGACGTGGTCACCCAGGCCGCGCTGGAGGACCCGCACCTGGGGCTGCGCGACGACCTTCACTCGACCGCGGCGGCCTGGTACGTGGTGGAGCTGGCAGATCGGTTCTGCGAGGGATCGGCTGAATCGCACCAGGCCTTCGAGCTCCTCGCCCAGGCCCTGGCGGCGCTTGACGCCGCCCCCGCCGCCGTCTCGCGCGAGATCGTGGCGCGATGGTTCGAGCTGCACCTGCTCGGGGCGCTGGGCTTCCGCCCCGCGCTTGGGCAATGCCTCGATTGCGGCGTCGAGATCGGTCCGCACGGCAATGCCTACTCGCCGGTGGCCGGTGGCGTCGTGGGTCCGGAGTGTTCTCACGCCGCGCTCGGCACGCGGCAGATCTCCGCGGAGGCACTCAAGGTGATGCGACACCTGCAGCGCTCGGCACTGACCCAGGTGATCCGGCTCCGCCTGCCGGCCGCCACGCAGCGCGAGGTGGAACATCTGCTGCATGCAAGCGTCTCGGCCGTGCTCGAGCGTGAGCTGCGCAGCCGCGATTTCCTCGACGAGGTTGCCCTGCGAGTGGCCCCGCTGCCCGCCTAGCCTGGGGGCTAGGCTAGACTCGGACGCCGGACCCGCCCAGCCATCGGCTTCCAACACCGCCTTGCACGAGGAACCCCGACAAACGCCGTGCCTGCTCCGAACATGGACGTGATTGTCTCGCTCGCCAAGCGCCGCGGATTTGTCTTTCCGTCGAGCGAGATCTACGGCGGGATGGGTGGCTTCTGGGACTACGGGCCGCTCGGCGTCGAGCTCAAGAACAATGTCAAGGCCGCCTGGTGGCGGCACATGGTCCAGCTGCGCGACGACATCGTGGGGCTCGACGCCGCGATCGTCATGAACCCGCGGGTGTGGGAGGTCTCCGGTCATGTCGCCGGCTTCAGCGACCCGATGGTGGACTGCCGCAATTGCAAGCTCCGCTTCCGCGCCGATGATCTCAAGGGGCCACCCTCGGAGATCGCCTGTCCGAACTGCGGGAATCGCGGCACGCTCACCGAAGCTCGCCAGTTCAACCTCATGTTCCAGACCCATGTCGGACCGCTCGAGGAATCGGCGTCGGTCGCATACCTGCGCCCGGAGACGGCACAGGGCATGTTCGTCAACTTCGCCAACGTTGCGACCACGGCCCGCAAGAAGCTGCCGTTCGGGATTGCCCAGATCGGCAAGGCATTCCGCAACGAGATCACGCCGGGCAACTTCGTCTTCCGCGACCGGGAGTTCGAGCAGATGGAGATGGAGTTCTTCGTCCACCCCTCTCAGGAGGACGAGTGGTTCGCCTACTGGGTCGATGAGCGCCTGCGCTGGTGGACCGATGCGATGGGGATCGGTGCCGACAGCCTCCGGCTGCGGCCGCACGATCCGGACGAGCTGTCGCACTACAGCCGTCAGACGACCGACATCGAGTACGCATTCCCGATGGGCTGGTCCGAGCTGGAGGGGATCGCAGACCGCACCGATTACGACCTGAAGGCGCACGCCGAGGGATCCGGCAAGTCGCTCTCCATCTTCGACGAGGTCAGCGGCGAGCACATCACGCCGTACGTGATCGAACCGGCCATGGGTGTCGATCGCGCGCTCCTGACCGTCCTCCTCGACGGCTACGAGGAGCAGCAGGTCGGAAGCGAGAAGCGGGTGGTGCTGCACCTTCGCCCGTCGCTGGCGCCAATCAAGGTCGCGGTGATGCCGCTCCTCCGCAACCGGCCCGAGCTGGTCGAGCTGGGACAGCGCCTGGCCGGCGACCTGAAGCTGCGCATGCCCGCCACCTACGACGACACGGCCAGCATCGGGAAGCTGTACCGCCGCCAGGACGAGATCGGGACGCCCTTCTGTGTGACGGTCGACGTGGAGACCCTTGCCGACGGCGCGGCGACGATCCGCGAGCGCGACACGATGACGCAGCAGCGCGTGGCGCTCGCCGCGCTCCCCGAACGCATCGCATCCCTGGTGGCTGGCGCTCCCTGGCAGGGCGCCGCCCGTGAGCCCTCTGCCGGAGCCTGAGTCCATGGATGGAACCCGGTCGCACCGATCGCGGGTGGAGCTCGAAGCGGCACAGCGCGCCTTCGATGATCTATTCCGGCATGACGCTGGTGCGGCGCTGGCAGGCTGCTTCGCGGATGACGCACGGCTCCTCTGGCCCGAGGGGCCGGCGATCATTGGGCCTGAGGCAATCGGCCAGGCCTTCGCCGAGTTCGCGGCGGCGTTCGAGACGGTCTCCTTCGTGCCGTCGTATGACCTCGTTGAAGTCGAAGGGTCCCTCGCCGTCGTCGTCGGCTCGTTCATCGAGACTCGTCGTTCGCGCGACGCGCACGTGATCGAGCGGGTTTACGGGCGAGTGGCGTACAGCTGGCGCCTCGAAGCGGGCAGGTGGCGATGCACGCGGCTGATGACTTCGCGGTACGCCCCGACGGAGGTCGTCGCCGAATGAAGGAGCAGCCGCCTCCGGCAGTCACCGATCAACAGGAGATCGTTCGACGGATCGATAGGATCCTGGCACAGCGGCCGGGCGACGACGCGGCGCACGAGGCGCGGGCGCGGGCGCTCCTCGCGCTCGGCCGGCTCGAGGAGGCGGAGGCGGACGCGATGGACGCGGTCCGCCTCGACCCTGACGAGGTGCGCTACCGGGAGCTGCTGGCCGAGATCCAGTCCCAGCGTGGAGAGCATGCGGACGCGGCGGCGGAATATGCCCGCCTGGCACGTAACGATCCCCGTCAGGTGGCCTGGACGGTAGCGGAAGCAGCCGAGCGGATCGAGGCCGCGGACGCCGGAAAGGGGGTGGAGGCGGCACGTCGCGCCGTCCGACTCGATCCACGCAACTTCGAGGCGCAGCTCGCCCTGGCCCGCGGCCTGATCCACCTCGGTGACGCGGCGGCGGCCCTGCCCGCCGCCACCCGCGCATCCGACCTGCGGCCCGGCGACCTCGCTGCACGCGAAGCGTTAGCGGATGCAATGTGGCTGGCCACGCGCGAGTCGACCGCCTTCGACGAATTCAGCGCGCTGGCCAATGAGCTCACGGGCCGCGACCGCGAGCGGGTCATGGCCAAGGCCAGGTCCCTGTACCGGCAGC
The DNA here is from genome assembly GCA_046713375.1 of Candidatus Limnocylindria bacterium. GTDB lineage: Bacteria > Chloroflexota > Limnocylindria > QHBO01 > QHBO01 > CF-167. The sequence goes on along the minus strand of JBKKBV010000054.1, from coordinate 14,247 downwards.
GAGCCGGCTGGCTTGGTCGCGTGCTGGCCTCGTGGCAGGCGGCTTTTGCGTTGGCCCTGCGTCGGGGCTGGCTGCGAGTGCGATGAAGGTCGGCGATCTGCGCGAGCGCCTTGCGGCAGCCATGGCGAGTGCGATGCGCCGCTCCGAGCCGGAGGCAGTGGCGCTCACCGCGGATCGGGCCAAGGCGATGGCGGTCGCGATGGCCGGGATGGATCCCTCCGCCGAGGTCGACCCCGAGGCGCTGGTGGTGGGCACACGGCAGGCGGCGATCATCCTTGGCTTTCACCCGGAGCACGTGCGGCGCCTGATTCGGACCGGACGCCTGCGCGCGGCAATCGTCGGCGGAGACTATCGGGTCCAGGTCTCCGATCTCTGGCCGCTGCTGGAGGTCCGCTACCGCCAGCCCGGTCGGCGCCGCATCCAGTCGCGAAGGTGACCTCCATCCGTGTCGTGGCCATCGGCCGCCCTGAGCGCGGCCTGACGTCGGGGCTGGAGCGGGCCGATGATGCGCCCTCTGCCGAGGTGAACCGACCAGCCCGCCATCGGTGGTACGCGGGCGGCCCCGGCAGTACCATCACGCTGGGAGGCAGGATGGAGTCACCCAGTCGTCTGCGCTATGTGGCCGCGGCACTCCTCGGCATCCTCGGCGTGGGATCGTTCGTCGGAATGGTGGGCATCATGGTGAGCCACAATCCTTGGGCCGGCCTCGCCATCCCAATGCTCCTCGTCTCGGGCGTGTTCATCACCGCCTGCGCGGTATTGGTGCTGCTCACCGATGCGCTTGAGGCCTGGCTGTTCGCGGTGCTGGTGACCGCGGTGCTGGTTTTCGTCGCGGTCAGGTACGGCCTCTCTCAGCGAGGCATGGTCTGGGTCGACCCGGTTGGCCTCGCCTTCGTCGTGACGGCGGGAGGCATGGTGCTGGTGATCGTGGCCCGCGCCATCGAGGCTCGCCGGCGCCGCGAGCGCGATGCCCGCGCCATCGACGCTTGGAGGCGCTCGAGGAACCGCGGCGATCGGTAGCGAGCTCTCGAGCTAGCCGTTGCCGGCAGGTCCCGTCCGCACCGGTACAATCACAGCTCCCCAGACTGATGCAGGAGGCTCCGCAAGCCGCATGGCCGCGACCGCCACGAAGCTGATCTACACCTTCCGCGAGGGGAACGCCGGGATGCGCACGCTGCTCGGCGGCAAGGGGGCCGGCCTGGCCGAGATGACGAATGCCGGGCTCCCGGTCCCGCCCGGCTTCACGATCACCACCGAGGCCTGCAACGCGTACTACGCCGCCGGCAAGGAGTTCCCGCCGGGCCTGTGGGACGACGTGCTGACGCACATGAAAGCACTCGAGGCTGAGACGGGAAAGCAATTCGGGAATCCGTCCAACCCGCTGCTGGTGAGCGTCCGATCGGGCGCGGCCTTCAGCATGCCGGGGATGATGGACACGGTCCTCAACCTGGGGCTCAACCCCGACACGGTTGCCGGCCTTATCGCCCTGACCGGCAACGAGCGCTTCGGCTACGACGCGTGGCGTCGCTTCGTCGCCATGTTCGGGCGGATCGTGCTCGACATCCCCGCCACCGCCTTCGACGAGCCGTTCGACGCGCTCAAGGCCCGTCGGGGCGTGAAACTCGACACCGATCTGAACGCCGACGACCTTCGCGAGGCGGCCGACGACTATCGGGCCATCGTCCGTACTGCCACCGGTGAGGAGTTTCCGACCGACCCCTACCGCCAGCTCGAGCTGGCCACGCGTGCCGTCTTCGACAGCTGGTTCGGCAAGCGCGCCCACGACTACCGGGAGTTCAACAAGATCCCGCACGACCTCGGGACCGCGGTGAACATCGTGACCATGGTCTTCGGCAACATGGGCGCCGATTCGGGCACCGGCGTGGCCTTCACGCGTGATCCCAACACCGGGGAGCGGGTCCTGTACGGGGAGTACCTCACCAACGCCCAGGGCGAGGACGTGGTGGCAGGCGTCCGCACGCCGGCCAAGATCAGCCAGATGCGCGACGAGCTGCCGCAGGTGTACGAGCAGTTCAACGAGATCGGCGAGCGGCTGGAACGCCACTACCGCGACGTGCAGGACCTCGAGTTCACGATCGAGCGCGGCAAGCTGTACATGCTCCAGACGCGATCGGCCAAGCGCACCGCCCCCGCTGCCGTGAAGATCGCGGTCGACATGGTGGGGGAGGGGATTCTGACCCGCGAGGAGGCGCTGGGGCGGGTCGAGCCGGCGCAGATTGTGCAGCTCCTGCTGCCCCGCTTCGACGAGGCGGCCAAGGCCAAAGCCTCGGACCGGTTCCTGGCCAAGGGGCTCAACGCCTCGCCCGGTGCAGCAACGGGGCAGGCGATCTTCGATCCGGATCGGGCCGAGGAGGCAAAGGCGGCCGGGCACCCGGTGATCCTGGTGCGGATTGAGACCAGCCCCGACGACGTCCACGGCATGCTGGCGGCGCGGGGTGTTCTCACCGCGCGCGGAGGTGCGACCAGCCATGCGGCTGTTGTGGCGCGCAGCATGGGCCTGCCCTGTGTCGCAGGCGCCGAGTCGCTCCGCATCGACTACGCGGCGCGCAGCATGCAGGCGGGCGGCACCACGGTGCGCGAGGGGGAGATGATCAGCATCGACGGCACGACCGGCGAGATCTATGCCGGCGAGCTGCCGACGATCGAGGCGCGCTTCGAGGACGAGCACGACCTGGCGACCCTCCTGGGCTGGGCCGATGCGGTCCGGCGCCTGCAGGTGTGGGCCAATGCCGACTATCCGCGCGACGCCGAGCGAGCGCGGGCATTTGGGGCCCAGGGGATCGGACTGTGCCGCACCGAGCACATGTTCTTCGAGGAGGAGCGGTTGCCCACCGTGCGCCGCATGATCCTGGCCGCCACCCGCGCCACCGAGGCCAAGCGACGAGTGGAAGGAGGGCACGAGCTCTCAGCTGACGACGCCGAGACGGTCGCCAGCTTCGACGAGGCATTGGCGGAGCTCCAGCACCTGCAGACCGATGACTTCGCGGGCCTCTTCCGGGCGATGGACGGATTGCCGGTCGTCATCCGGCTGATCGACCCACCGCTCCACGAGTTCTTGCCGAGCCACGACGAGCTGCTGGCCAAGGTGACCCGGCTCCGCACGGTGATCGAGCTGACCCCCAACTCTGACCTGCCGGAGGGCATCCAGGGCGAGCTGGCAGAGGCCGATGAGCTCCTGTCGGCGGTCGAGGCAATGCGCGAGCAGAACCCGATGCTCGGTATGCGCGGCTGCCGGCTGGGGCTGATGATCCCCGACATCGTCAAGATGCAGACCCGAGCCATCCTGGCCGCGGCGGCTCGCGTGGCGGGGGAGGGGAAGACCCCGCTGCCAGAGATGATGATCCCCCTGGTCGGACACGTGAACGAGCTCGCCGAAACGAGGCGCGTGCTCGAGGCCGAGGTGGCCAAGATCGTTGCTGAGAGCGGTCAGCAGGTGCAGTACAAATTCGGGACCATGATCGAGGTTCCGCGCGGGGCGCTCACGGCAGACCAGATCGCCGAGCACGCCGAGTTCTTCAGCTTCGGCACCAACGACCTCACCCAGATGACGTATGGCTACTCCCGCGACGATGCGGAGGGGAAGTTCCTGCTGCAGTACGTCGAGCGCGAGATCCTGCCCGAAAATCCATTCCAGGTCCTCGATCGCGAGGGTGTCGGGCAGCTCGTGCGATTGGCGACCGAACGGGGCCGGGCGACGCGTCCGGGGCTCGAGGTCGGGATCTGCGGGGAGCACGGCGGCGATCCGGCCAGCATCGCCTTCTGCCACGAGGTCGGCCTCGACTACGTCTCGTGCTCGCCGTTCCGGGTCCCCGTCGCTCGCCTGGCCGCCGCCCAGGCAGCCCTTGCCTCAGCCGAGGTCCGCGACCGGTAGCAGCCTCCCGGCGGCCTGGTCAGGGGCCCGCTTCATCGTTGTCCAGCGCATCCGTGCAGCCGAGGTCGGCAGGAAAGTCGGTCAAGAAGTCCTCGTCGTTGTCGACGCCGTCAGAGCATGCTGGGTACTGGAGTCGGGACGGCTGTCGGGACTGGCGTTGGCACCGGCGTGGGGACTGGCGTTGGCACCGGCGTGAGGACTGGCGTTGGCACCGGCGTGGGGACTGGCGTTGGTACCGGGGTCGGGATTGCCGTCGCGACCGGGGTCGGGAATGGGGTCGGAATGAAGGTCCAGTAGGGGAACGGGGTGGCTGCCGGTAGCGGAACCGCGGTCGGACCCGGCGTGTCCAGCGGGGTGAGTGTCTCCTGCGGTGGCGTCGATGTCGCGATGGGCTGACTCGACTGAGGTGTGGCGGCCTCCCCCAGGACGTTCTGGTCCGGGGTCGGGCTTGCCTGCGCGACGGGGCCGTTGTCGGTGCGCGACACACCGATGAGCTGCGAAACGCCCACGCCCAGGATCGCTGCGCTGAACAGGACCGCGCTGGCGCCCACGAGCCGCCCTGCCATTGCCAATCGCCCGCGCTCGCGGCCCGTGGGCTCGGCGGGCATGGTCGCCATGCCGGGGTTGACCAGCGCGAGCAGATCGAGGGCGGCGATCGACTGACGGCATTCTGCGCAGACCGAGGCGTGAACGGCCATGTCGCGCGGCGGATCGCCGTCCGCGCCCGCGCTCAGCCAATTGTGAAAGCGCTGGTGTGCCTCGTTCATCAGCGTCCGTCGCTCGTCGAAAAGGCACGGGCAGCAACGCCCTGCACGCGGCTGGCAAGGTCGCCGGTCGGTTGATCCAGAGCCGCATCGGCCCCTGGGTTGGACCCGCCGGTGGCATATCGCAGGTACCGATTCCGTGCCTCGGCCCCCGTGTGCCGCGTCGCGGCCGGCGCCGCATCCAGGATGGTCTCGACATCGATCGGCTCGAACCGCTCGATCGCCGATGCCACGAGGGCGGCACGCGCGTCGATGCTGAGGGCGGCCAGGCCACGATGGACCGCCTCATCTACGCCCAGCGGAGCGAGCGCAGCGCGCCTCGCCTCAACCGGCGTCGATCCCCGGAGCCAGCGCCCGCGATCGAGCGCCCGCAGGACTCGTGCCCGGAGCCACGCGGCGGCTCGCTCGGGGTGGCGGAGGGCTGCGGCCTGCTCGGCGCCCGCGGCGAGGGCGAAGCCGGCGGCGCGCTCGGCGGAGTGTCTCTCGCCGAGCGTGACCAGGATCGCGAAGCCGTGCAGCCGCGCCCCGTGCAGGTCGCGGAATGCAGCCGCCAGCAGCGCGTCACCTTGCGCGGGCGCAGGCTGAAAAGTGGCCGTCGGACTCCTCCCTGGCGTGTCGGCTCGGACCAGCGACTGCAAAGTGTATTCCCTCGCGGCAACCCCGGCCGTCGGCGTTCCCGGGGACCTCCAAAACTTGACTTCGTGGTAAAATGCCGACATCCCTCTTGACAAGCCCTTGACAAAGCGCCGAACGGCGTGGGGTGCCTCTTCCGCATGACCTCCTCTGGCATCGCTGCCGAGATCAAATCCAAGCTGCCGGTGATCGACGTGGTGGGGGAGACCGTCGCCCTCAAGCGGGCCGGGTCTGCCTACAAGGGACTCTGTCCCTTCCACGCCGAGAAGACCCCCTCCTTCATCGTCACTCCCGATCGCGAGAGCTGGCGCTGCTTCGGCTGCGGTGAAGGCGGTGACATCTTCACCTTCCTGATGCGAAGGGACGGGATCGACTTCCGGGAGGCGCTCGCCCGGCTCGCCGAGAAGGCGGGTGTCGAGCTCTCGGCGCAGACGGCAAAGGAAGACCGTCATCGGCGCAGACTGCGCGAGGCACTGGAGGCAGCGATCGCCTGGTATCGGGAGGTGCTGCTGCAGGCCTCGCAGGCCGAACGCGCGCGTTCTTACCTCGATGAACGCGGCCTCACCGCCGAAACGCTCGAGCGCTTCGGGATCGGGTATGCGCCAACGACCTGGGACGCACTGACCAAGCGCCTCATCGGCCGAGGGTTCACCAACGAGGAGCTGACCGCCGCGGGGCTCGCCTCGCCATCGAACCGCGGCGGAGTCATCGACAAGTTCCGTGGGCGGATCATCATCCCGATCCGCGATGCCTCTGGCCGGGCGGTCGGTCTCGGCGGAAGGATCATGCCGGGCGCCGATGGTCCGAAGTACCTGAACTCGCCGGCCGGCCCGCTGTTCGACAAGAGCCGCACGCTGTACGGTCTCGACCTTGCCAAGGCCGCGATCAGGCGCGAGAAGCTAACGGTCATCGTCGAGGGTTACACCGATGTCATGGCGGCACACCAGGCCGGCTTCGCGAACGTGGTGGCCAGCCTCGGCACGGCATTGACGAGGGGACAGATCGAGCTGGCGACCCGCTACGCCGATGCGATCGCCCTGGCCTACGACGTCGACCTCGCCGGTGAGGCCGCCACCCAGCGCGGGCTGCTCGAGGAGCTTGGACCCGACCAGTCGGTGAGCAAGGTACGGGTCGTGCGCGTCCCGGCCGGAAAGGATCCGGACGAGCTGATCCGCAACGATCCCGACGCGTGGCGCAAGGCGGTCGCCGAGGCGAAGGAGCTAGTCGAATACTTCATGGAGCGCGTGGTCACCGAGGTGGGACTCGAGAGCGTCGCTGCCAAGCGTGAGGTCACCGGGCGAGTGCTGGCCGTCCTGAAGCGGATCGGCGACCCGGTCGAACGCAACGGCTACCTGCAGCGGCTCGCGCGGCTGGTCAACGTCGAGGAACGGGTCCTGCTAGAGGCACTGGCCCGCGAGCCGGTGCGCCGAGCTCCGCGCCTCGCTCCGCTGCCCGTCGGTCCGGGCTCGACACCCGCCGTGGAGGGGCTCGGACCTCTCGAGCGCGAGGCATTGAGCCTCCTGCTTCGGTATCCCGCGCTGACGGCCGACCTGCGTGCGGACGGACCCCTTCCCTTCCGGGATGCCGCGACCGGCGCCCTCGTCGCCGCTTGGCGCGAGCGCGTGACGCAGGGCGATGCCACAGCGGCGGACCTCGAGTCGTTCGTGGGCAGCCTGGATCCGGCGACAGCGGGCCTCGCCCGCGATCTGCTGGCCCACTTGGCCAGCAGCGGAAATGGCACACCGCTCGAGGCGGGCGACGCGCGTGCCCAGCTGCGTACCTGTCTCGTACGGCTCCGAAAGGAGCGCATCAACGAGGCGGTTCACGACGGCCAGCTCCTCCTTGCAGAGGCGCAGCGCGAAGGGGATCAAGAGCAGGTGCAGGCATTGAACGAACAGCTGAATCAGCTCCGCGAAGAGCGGAACGCTGTCGACAAGGAAATGGAGTCACCGGCCCAGGCGGTCGGCGCGAGGAGGAACTGATCGTGGCCAAGACCATCACCAAGGAGCCGATGAAGGCAACCACCGTCGTCGACGCGCCGAAGCCGTCACGCAAGGCGACTGCCGTCGTAGTCCCCAAGCCCAGGGCGGCTGTTGTCGCCGACGCGCCGAAGCCAAACCGCAGGGCGGCTGTTGTCGTCGACGCGCCGAAGCCGTCACGCAAGGCGGCTGCCGTCGCAGTCTCCAAGCCCACGCGAAAGGCGACTGCCGTCGCTGACGCCTCCAAGACCGCGCCCAAGGCGACTCAGGTCGTTGAGGCGCCGAAGGCCCAAGCCAAGGCACCGCGCGGCAAGGGCCGAGCTGCCTCAACAACGGCCGCCGAGCAGAAGGGGATGGGTGCAGCCCTCGCGAACCTGCTGGCCAAGGGTCTTGACGAGGGGTTCATCACCCACGACCAGATCCTGCTTGCGATGCCGCAGCCTGAGGCGAACCCAGACGCGATCGAGGAGCTGTACGCGGCCGCGGAGGAGAGCGGGGTCGAGGTCCTCGACGCCGACAACAACCCGACCCTGATCGCGGAGGCCGGCCTCGACGCCGACGAGGCCGCTGCCGTGATCAAGCGCGAGGGCGTCGAGGAGGACCTGGACGCGCTCGCCGCTGACCTGATCGGCATTGACGATCCGGTCCGCATGTACCTCAAGGAGATCGGCAAGGTGGCCCTCCTCACGGCGGAGGAGGAGGTCGTCCTGGCCAAGGCAATCGAGCTGGGCGAGCTGGCGGTCGAGGATCCGGCGCGAGCGCTGGTCAACCTGTACACCTGGGTCAGCAGCAACTCGGAGCCGAAGGCTCGCAGCATGGCCGCAATGCGCGCCTTCGACCTTCCGAAGGACTCGGCCCGTGTGACACGCGACGCGGTCGACTGGTGGCTCGCACGCAAGGAGACGGTGACTCCTCCGAGCGTGAAATTCTCGAAGGCACGTCGGGCTCCCGAGCTCGACGACGAGGCCCGCCAGCGGATCATGCACGCCGAGTCGATCATGAAGCTGATCGGCGAGGACCCGGGCGAGGCCCTCAAGCAGGCCATCCTGTTCGGGCATACCTACCGCCAGCGTGCGCTCGATCATGCCGGCGCCGCCGAGCTGGTCGAACTCGAGCGCTGGGCGCGCGAGACGGCGCAGGAGATCGTGCGGGCCTACATCGAGGACGGCAACGACGCGGCCTATCTCCACGAGCTTGGCTACGACCCCACCATCCCGCCCGAGGTGCCGCTCGAGAAGCGTGCCGGGCGGCTGGTGGAGCAGAGCGTCGACGCGCGCAAGCGCCTGACCGAGGCCAACCTGCGGCTGGTGGTCAGCATCGCCAAGAAGTACATCGGTCGCGGCATGAGCTTCCTGGACCTGATCCAGGAGGGGAACATCGGCCTCATCCGGGCGGTGGAGAAGTTCGACTACGAGAAGGGCTTCAAATTCAGCACCTACGCCACCTGGTGGATCCGACAGGCGATCACCCGAGCCATCGCCGACCAGGCGCGCACCATCCGCATCCCGGTCCACATGGTCGAGACCATCAACCGCCTGATCCGGGTCAGCCGCACGCTGCTCCAGGAGCTGGGTCGTGAGCCGACGGTGGAGGAGATCGCGCGACGCATGAGCCGCGACGAGATCATCCGCGAGCTGCGCGACAAGCTGCAGCGGGAGCCCACCGAGGCCGAGACCGATGAGCGGGAAGCCGCCGGGCCGCAGACCGTCTCACCGGAGAAGGTGCGCGAGATCATGAAGGTCAGCCAGGAGCCGGTCAGCCTCGAGACACCGATCGGCGAGGAGGAGGACAGCCACCTTGGCGACTTCATCCCTGACCTGGCCAGCGTGGCGCCGGCCGATGCCGCCAGCCATCAGCTGCTCAAGGAGCAGGTGGAGGGCGTGCTCGACAGCCTGACGCCCCGTGAGCGTCGGGTCCTCCAGCTGCGCTTCGGCCTGGAGGACGGTCGCAGCCGGACCCTCGAGGAGGTTGGCCGCGACTTCAATGTGACCCGCGAGCGGATCCGGCAGATCGAGGCCAAGGCGCTGCGCAAGCTGCGCCATCCGAGCCGCAGCCGGAAGCTCAAGGACTACCTGGAGTAGCCCCTCCCACGAGGGGCGGGTATCATCCGCGGCGCGCGTTCCGGCGTAGCTCAGTGGTAGAGCGGGCGGCTGTTAACCGCTTGGTCGTAGGTTCGAGTCCTACCGCCGGAGCCACTTTCCCCGCGTGAATCGCCTACTTTCGACCCCTTGAGCGGACTTGAGGCGACTCCTGTTGCGGATTCCGTGACTGACTCCGTGACTGACTCCCAGACCGACAGTCCGTCCCCAGCCACCGCTAACTCCAGCAGGTTGGCGGCCTCCCGCTGTTGCCTCGCTGTGACATGGGCGTATCGCTCCATCGTGACCCTGCTGCCGGGCGCGTGGCGGAGCAGCTCCTGGGCGACCCGAGGGTGGGCACCTGCGCCCACGAGCAAGCTCGCCGCGCCATGCCGCATGTCATGAAGGCGCATCGTGGGAAGGCCGGCTTGCCGCAACAGGGATTGGAAGTGTTTCGTGAACCACGAGCGGTTGATCGCCAGCCCGCCATCGGTGACGAAGACCAGCGAGTCGCCGAACGGAACCACGGGCCGCTCGACCTCCTGTTGTGCCAGATGCGCCCGAAGCCGGACGATGCTACCGGAGGCCAGCGCCACGGACCCCCGCTCGCACGAGCGTTGTCGGCCAAGTCTGGCCCTTAGTCAGGTGCAAACGGCGGGTTGATAGGGGCGGGTGTGGAGCGGCCGCCTGACGTGCTCGCGTCGGAGGTCAGGCCGGCGGGATGTTCTGATTCAGGCGGAAGGCGTTGTCGGGGTCGTAGCGGCGCTTAACCTCGACGAGTCGATCGTAGTTCGGGCCGTATGCGTCGCGAACGGCGTCTAAAGCTTCGTCATCGCCCAGGTAGTTGACGTACCGGCGTCCCGCCCGGTGCGGCTCGATTGAGGCGTACACCTCCCGGGTCCAGGCGATGTTCGCTTCCGTGGCATTCGGGTCCAGCCACTCAGAGGTCACGAGAAGGTTGTACCCGGGATCCCGGTGCGGCACCGCGGTTTCGGTTACGCCCACCCTCGTCACCGCGCCGTGAAAGTGCTCGACCACCATCCCGGTCATCGGCGACGGGCAGGCCGCGAATCGCTCGACCAGGGTGTCGAGCAAGTCGTCGTCCAGCCCGGCGACGAAGCTCGACTTCCAGTAGTTCAACACCCCCTTCGGATGGCCGTCGTCCTTCAGAGTGTTCATCACGGGATAGGGCATCGGCCCGACCTGGACCATGGCGGGCGAGCCGAACCCCGTGATCGGCGCGAGATCGGCCTCCGCCTGCTCCGCGCTGCCCGTGTGGCAGACCACGAGGACAGCCAGCGGCGTGCCCGAACCGTCCGGAGCGTGGATGAGGCCGGCTTCCACACTGAGTTCGTCGGACAGGGAAGCCGTGACGTCCCGGTAGAAGCGCAGCAGGTCGCCGGCGGCGCTGAATGGATGCGCGACGAGCCCGCCAACCACCTGGGTCAGCGGGTGAAGCCTGTAGGTGAACGAGGCCGCCACGCCGAAGTTGCCGCCGCCGCCTCGGAGCCCCCAGAAGAGGTCTGGCTCTTCACGGTCGCTCGCAGTGAGGACACGTCCTTCGGCGGTAACAAGTTCGATAGCGGTGAGGTTGTCGACCGCGAGCCCGAACTTCGCCATGAGCCACCCAACGCCGCCGCCGAGGGTGAGCCCCGCGATGCCGGTCGACGAGATGACTCCACCAGTCGTGGCGAGCCCGTGAAGGTGCGTTGCATCGTTGAGCTCACGCCAGGTGACGCCGCCCTCGGCCCGAGCAGTTCTCGTCGCTGGATCGACCTCGATCGCCCGCATGAGTGACAGGTCGATCATGACGCCGCCATTCGTGGTCGCGCGGCCGGCCACGTTGTGCCCGCCGCCCTTGACTGCAATCTCGAGTCCCTGCGCGCGAGCGTACCGGATCGCGGCCGCGATGTCGGCCGTCCCTCGACACCTCGCGATGAGGGCGGGACGCTTGTCGATCAGTCCGTTGTGGACCATCCGCGCGGCGTCGTAGCCCGCGTCGCCGGCCCGGAGCAGCTCCCCCCGGAATCCATCGAAGTCGGGCGCGACGGCCGTCGACGCCGTCATCTCGCCCATGGCACACCTCCCAGTGTCGAGTTCAGCAGTCTACGCTTCGGCCCGAGCGAATGCGCTCCCCACTCGCCCAAGACTGGTCCCCGCGATCAAGGGCCGGGGTCGTCTGCACGCTACCGATCGCCGCGGCCGTCGACGCGGCTGCGCCCGGCCTGTGGCGACCAACGTCGACCCGTCCCAAAAGAGGGAGGCCCCCCAAGACGGCCCGATTCGTGCTTCGCCTGGTCCCGCTCTTGGGCCGATCAGAAGGAGGTCCTTTCGGACGTGAGAGGCCGGCCTCAAACCGCCAAAGGCCCTGCCGCCGCCCAGGGAGGTCGCCTGGCTTGCCGCTCCGCTGACGCAGGCACCTTGAGAGAGGACGATCGGCGAGCTGCTGGCCAGCTAGTGCAGGCGGCATACGGCTAAACACGCGCCGTGAACGCCGCTCACTATCCCATGCGATACACCATCGCACCATCGGAGAAGCACGCCAGCTCGGCCAGTCCTTGCTCGAGCAGCACGCCGTCCTCGAGCGCGCGCTCTGGTGTCGGCCTGCCTGTTCGCGTCTCGAACAGCGCGGCGGCGGCCGCCCACCTATTGCCGCGGCGCGCGCTGGGGCGTAGAGTGCGCACACTTCGGCGGACCCGGGCCTTGCTGTCCGAGCCAGGCCGCAGCTCAACAGAGGAATCCCGATGCCCCGCTCCCGCCTTCCGCGCCTGATGCTGGTGCTCACGCTCGTCGGCGGCCTCTTGGCCGCTGCCGGCTCGGTTGCCGCCGAAGGCGGCGGCCCGGCCTTCGTACCGGACGAGGTGCTGGTGCAGTTCAGCGCGGACGCCAGCGCCGCCCAGCGTGACGCCGCCCTGAGCAGCGTGGGCGCCGCCCGCCTTGAGCTGGTCCGCGCCAGCGCAGACGGCAACGTGGAGCTGGTCAGGCTGCCGCCCGGCCGCGCGGTAGCTGACGCCGCGCGCGGCCTCCAATCCCAGGCCGGCGTGGTCTTCGCCGAGCCGAACTGGATCTACACCCACGGCGCGGCGAGCAACGATCCTTACTTCACCAACGGTTCCTTGTGGGGAATGTACGGCGACGCCTCGTCGCCGGCCAACCAGTACGGCAGCCAGGCGGCCGAGGCCTGGGCGGCGGGCACCGACGGTAGCCGATCGGTCTATGTCGGCATCATCGACGAGGGGGTGCAGTTCACCCATCCCGACCTCGACGCCAACGCCTGGGTCAACTCATTCGACCCGGTCGACGGCGTCGACAACGACGCCAACGGCTATGTCGACGACATCCACGGCTGGGACTTCGCCGGCAACAACAACTCGGTCTACGACGGCGGGCGCAAGGGCAACGCCGACGACCATGGCACCCACGTGACCGGCACCATCGGCGCGGAGGGCGGAAACGGGGGCGGCGTGGTTGGCGTGAACTGGGAGGTGACCTACATCTCCGCCAAGTTCTTGGGCCGCCTCGGCGGCACCACCGCCAACGCGGTCAAGGCGGTCGATTACATCACCGACCTCAAGACGCGCCACGGCCTGAACATCGTGGCCACCAACAACTCATGGGGCGGCGGAGGGTTCAGCCAGGCCCTGTACGACGCCATCGAGCGCGCCAACGCGGCCAACATCCTGTTCATCGCGGCGGCCGGCAATGGCGGTGCCGACAGCGTGGGCGACAACAACGACACCACGCCGCACTACCCGTCCAGTTACACGAACGCCAACATCATCGCCGTGGCGGCGATCACCAGCACCGGAGCCAAGTCGGGCTTCTCGAACTACGGGCCGACCTCGGTCGATATCGGCGCACCCGGCTCGGCCGTCTGGTCGACGACGGCGCTGAACACCTACTCGTCGTACAGCGGTACCTCCATGGCCACGCCACACGTGACCGGAGCCGCGGCGCTGTACGCCAGCACGCATTCTGGCGCAACGGCTGCGCAGATCAAGAGCGCCATCCTGTCGAGCGCCATCCCGACCGCTTCATTGGCCGGCAAGGTGGTGACCGCCGGCCGACTAGACGCCAACGCGGCGCTGTCGAGGTAGCTCCACCACAGGGGGGCGACGAGACGGCATCGGTCGGGCAAGCTGGCGGTGCGCCCCGAGACCCGTGCCTTTACCCGGTACCTGCCGGGCGGCAATCGCCACTCCGGCTTCCCCCAGTCCGGCCACCGCTGCGCCTCGGTGTTGAGAGCGGCGGCGTGAGGCTTGCCCCGGGACGGCAACATCTGGCGCGGCTGCTCCAGTCGGTGACCGGTTGAGCCTGCCCTCAGGGTACTTCCCTCCGCCACGACCCAACGAGTCGGGGTTCTACGGCTGGATGAAATACCCGACCTCGTAGCGATCGACCGAGAGGACACTCGCATCGATGGCCGTAGCGCCGCTCGATCGCATCGTGTTGGCGCGTTCTTCGCTCATCTTCATGGCCTCCTCAGATTCCCACAACGTGATCGAGGTGATCTTCCCTGCCTCCCGATCGACCAGAGCCAGGTTCCCCCGGAACCCCTCCATCTCCATCATTTCGGCGATCGTCCCGCGCCCATACTCGACCCCGGCATCGAGCTCATCCGGCGTCATCTCAAAGACGCTGACCCGTGCGTGCATGGACCCTCCTTCTGTCACGTGCCCCTCAATGGACGGACGCCTTGGCGCTTTGCCCAACACTCCCAAGGGCGCGCCACATGGCCCGCGGTTCAATGGCGCCTGGTTTCGGCGCCATCGTATATGCGGTACCACTCCACCACGGCATCTAGGCGTGCATCGCTGCCTCGGGTCTACTCGGCAGCGGCCTCTCGATCCTCGTAGAGAACGTTGACGATCGACCATCGGCCGCCGAGCTTGGCCAGGTGG
>JBKKBV010000053.1:0-3954 GCA_046713375.1 Candidatus Limnocylindria bacterium | reverse complement strand
AGATGGGTGTGGCCGAAGAGGCACCGGCGCGTCTCGAACGCGCCGAGGTTGGCCGCCGCGATGGCCGCGTCGGTGATGTACTCCCAGATCGGCTCGCGTGGCGATCCGTGGACCGCGGTCAGCTCGCCATCTCGACGCACCTCCGGAAGCGCGGCGAGGTAGGCGCGGGAGTTCTCATCGATCACCGTCGTCGTCCACTGGATCGCCGACTGGGCGTCGGGGTTGAACCATGACGCATCGACGGTGCCGATTGCCGCGCCGTCGTGGTTGCCCGTGACCGCTCGCGCGCCAAGCTCCTGCAGGCGGCGGATCACTTCGTTGGGCTGCGGCCCATACCCGACGATGTCGCCGAGCACCCACAGCTCGTCGTAGCCGCCCAGCTCGTCGCAGACGGCGTCGAGGGCGGCGAGATTGGCGTGGATGTCCGACAGGACAGCGAGGCGCATGGGGCTCCGAGTATACCGATGGTCAGCCGAGTGGCCGGCGGCTGGGCTCACCGGGTCGGCGAGGGAAACGAGCCTCGCTGGCGCGCTCCTTCGGCACGATCACGAACCGATGTCCGCCGAGCACCGCCACCCTGGGCTCGACGATCCGAAGCCGGCCGCCGCCGACCTGGCCGCTGGCGACTCGGCCACGGCCCACCTCTTCGTCCGTCTCCGACAGTGGGCCTTTCCAGGCCACCAGCGAGCCGCCGATGGCAAGCAGTGGAAGGGCGAGCTCGACCAGCACCGGCAGGGCGGCGCAGGCCCGGGCGGTGACGAGGTCGTAGCGCTCGCGATGGGCAGGGCTGCGCCCGAGCGCTTCTGCTCGATCCGCGATGACGGAGACGTTCCGGAGGTTCAGCTCGTCGGCGAACTCGGCCAGGATGGTTGCCTTCTTGCCCACCGAGTCAACCAAGGTCCAGCGCCGCTCCGGCCGGGCCATGGCGAGCGGCAATGCGGGGAGCCCGCCGCCCGAGCCGAGGTCGATCGCCTCGCCCGGCGCCATCCGGTCGATCTCCGGCAGGACGGCGAGCGAGTCGAGCAGGTGCAGGCGCGCCACCTCAGCCGGCGACGTGACCCGGGTCAGGTTGAGCCGGCTGTTGCCGGCGAGGAGCAATCCCACGAAGCGCTCGGCGAGGTCGAGAAAACCCTGGGGCAGGGTGCCTGCGATGGCCGGCACGTCGGCGAGCAGCTCCTCGAGTGCGTGCCGCGCCTCGGCTGCCTCGGCTGCCTCGTCGTGGTCGATCATGGGCAACGAAAATGCCTCTCCGGTGGCGTTTCAGTCTTCCCGGTCACGAGCGGTTGGTCGGCCGGCTTTCGCATCGGCCCCGCGGGTGCCCGGTTACCGTACTCGGCCGCCGGGGAAGCAGGACGAATAGCGTACCAACCCCCGCCGGCGCGGGCAACCCGAGTTATCCACCAATCCCCGCGCCGGGAGCCGACCTGTGGATAAGTCGCCGGGCTATACTCGCCTTCGATGACGCCAGGGGCCCGGGGGGCAGGTACGATCGGGGACCAGTGGCGGCGACGCTGACCACCGGCGCGCCGCGCTTCGCTCACCAGAGCGAGGCAGAACTGGCTCGGATCCTCGACTTCTACGGTGTCGCATGGCGGTACGAACCCGACCTCTTCCCTATCTCCTGGAACGCCGACGGCGCGGTCGTCGAGTCGTTCGCGCCGGACTTCTACCTGCCGGAGATCGACATCTACCTGGAGCTGACCACACTCAAGCAGACCCTCGTGCGCAAGAAGAACCGCAAGCTGCGCTGGCTGCGCCAGCTCTACCCCGAGGTCCGCGTCAAGCTCTTCTACGCCCGTGACTTCCGGGCGCTGATGGTCAAGTACGGTCGTCTGGACTTCCTGGCCGATGTGGCTGCCATGAACGGGAATGGCCCGCTGAACGGCCGCTGATGCACGCGGACGTCGAAGAGGTGCTGCTCACGGGGGAGGAGGTCCAGGCGCGCGTGGCGGAGCTCGGTGCCCAGCTCGCTTCAGACTACGAAGGCCGCGAGCCCGTCCTGGTCAGCGTCCTGAAGGGCTCGATCATCTTCCTGGCGGACCTGGTGCGTGCGATGCCGATCCCGCTCTCCATCGACCTGATGGAGGTGAGCAGCTACGGCACCTCCACCGAGTCGAGCGGCCAGGTGCGCATCCTGAAGGACCTCTCCACCTCCATCGAGGGGCGGGAGGTGATCGTGGTCGAGGACATCATCGACACCGGCCTGACCCTGAACTACCTGCTGCGCTACCTGCACGACAAGGGTCCCGCGTCGATCCGCATCTGCTGCCTGCTCGACAAGCCGGCGCGCCGCCTGGCGCCGATCGAGATCGACTACCGCGGCTTCACCATCGCCGATCGCTTCGTGATCGGCTACGGCCTCGACTACGGCGAGCGCTACCGCAACCTCCCGTACATCGGCGTGCTGCGCCCATCGGTCTACGGCGCCGCTCCTCCCGCGTAGCCCGCATGCCCGATCCGCCCGGCGGCCGATACCGTGTCCCGATCCTGCTCGGCAGCGTGCTGATGGTGGCCGCCGGCTTCCTGACCTGGTGGCAGGCCGGGGGCGAGAGCGTCGAGGGCGTGCCGATCCCATCCAGCGCCGGGATCGGCCTGGAGGGGCCCGGGATCGTGGTCTACGGCGCTGCGCTGGCGACCCTGGTCCTGCTCGACATCGGCTACATGCGTGGCCGCTGGGGCTTCATCCTCGACGGGCCGTGGGTCTACCTCGCGCTCGGCCTGGTCGCGGCGGCAGCCCTTGCGTATCGGATCTGGGAGCTGTGGTCGGTGGGATTCCTCCCCCTGCCCCAGCGCTCGCCAGGACTGGCCGCCGCGGCGGTCGGGATCGGCCTGGTCCTGTATGGCGCGGGTCGAGGCTTCGGCGCTCGGCGCCCCGTCTAGCTGGGGCTCGGCAGCAGCATCGGGCTGACCAGGATCCAGCCGATGATGACGGCCAGCAGGAGACCGCCCAGGATCAGCATCGGCCGCAGATCCGGCCGGTAGTCGCGCGGCGAGCGGCGGGGCGGAGGCGCGTCGCCGGACATCGGCTCGGCTAGATCTCGCCCAGGTAAGCCTGTCGCACCTGCTCATTGGCCGCCAAGTTGGCGGCGGTATCGGCGAGGATCACCTGTCCCGTCTGGAGCACATAGCCGCGGTCCGCGATATTGAAGGCCATCAGCGCGTTCTGCTCGACCAGCAGCACGGTCGTGCCCTGGGCGTTGATGTCGGAGATGATCTTGAAGATCTGCTCGGTCAGGATCGGCGAGAGACCCATCGACGGCTCATCGAGGAGGAGCAGGCTCGGCTGCGCCATCAGTGCTCGGCCGATGGCGAGCATCTGCTGCTCGCCGCCAGAGAGGGTGCCGGCCTTCTGCGTCCGCCGCTCCTTGAGTCGCGGAAACAGATCGTAGACCCGGGCGGCGTCGCCGCTGATGTCGGCGCCGGGACGGCTGAAGGCACCCATCTGCAGGTTCTCGTAGACCGACATGCGGGCGAAGACGCGCCGCCCTTCGGGAGCCTGAGCGATCCCCAGACGCACCACATCATGCGGCGGCGTTGCCTGAATCTCGCGCCCCTCGAATTCGATCAGTCCCTCGCGAGCGCGCTGCGTGCCGCTGATGGTGCGCAAGGTCGTCGATTTGCCGGCTCCATTCGACCCGATGAGGGTGACGACCTCGCCCTTCTCAACCGTCAGGCTGACGCCCTTCAGGGCGTGGATGTTGCCGTAATAGGCGTGGACGCTGTCCAGTCGCAGCATGCTCGTCATGTGGCGGTGGCCTGCTTGCCCAGGTACGCCTCGATCACGCGAGGGTTCGCACGGATCTCGTCCGGGGTGCCTTCGGCGATCTTCTCCCCGTAATCGAGCACCGAGATGCGCTCACTGACCCCCATCACCACCTTCATGTCGTGCTCAATCAACAGGATGGTGATGCCAAGGTCGCGTCGCAGCCGACCGATGAAGTCAGTCATCGCGCG
>JBKKBV010000052.1:0-11368 GCA_046713375.1 Candidatus Limnocylindria bacterium | reverse complement strand
CTACACGCACCTGACCGGAGAGCGCCTCCGCGAGGTCTACGCGCGGGCGCATCCACGAGCCTGACCAGAAGCGGAGCACTCCGATGAGTTACGCGCGGAACCTTCTCAGCCGGGGCGAGGAGGTCGTGTTCGAGAGCCGCCAGCACTGGTTCGCGGTGCTCGGTGAGACCTGGCCCTTCGTGATCGCGGCGATCCTGGCCTTCGCCGTGCTGATCTGGAGCTCGACCAGCGAATCGACCCAGCTGCTCCAGATCCTCCAGATCGTGTCGTTGGTGGCACTCATCGTGTCGCTGGCACGCGTCGGTCTCAAGGTGTGGTCCTGGCGCAACCAGGAGTACCTGGTCACCACCAAGCGCCTGATCAAGGCAGAGGGCATCTTCAACAAGGCAATGTCCGACTCGAGCCTCGAGAAGATCAATGACGCGCACCTGACCCAGAGCTGGATCGGGCGCATCTTCGACTTCGGCACGCTCGACATCCTGACCGCTGCCGACGAATCGATGGGGATCCAGGATTACTTCATGCTCGCCGACCCGGTTCGTTTCAAGATCGCCATGCTCAACCAGAAAGAGAAGGTCGAGCACCCGGACATGGCGCCCCCGCCGCGCATGCAGGCGCCGGGTGCCGCTCCGGCCATGCAGCGCGCAGAGCCGATGGCGCCGCGCGCAGGATCGGATCGCGTGGCCCAGGTCCCGATGGAGGGATCGGCCGCGGCTTCGGCACCGGCGACCCCCGCGGCGACGCCGCCGCCCGCTGCTCCGCCGGCCGAGCCGCCTTCAGTCGCCGACCAGCTCACGGCGACGCTGGAGAGCCTCGCCGCGCTGCGCGATCGCGGCCTCATCACGCCCGAGGAGTACGAGGCCAAGAAACGCGACCTGCTGGAGCGGATGTAGGTGGAGGAACCCCGCCGCTCGTTCTCCGACGGGGTCTACGGAGCGGAGCTGGAGCGGCGCATCGATGAGGCGGCGGCGGCCATCCGCGATCGCCTCGGCGTCGTCCCAGGGGTGGCGTCCCCGCGCGTGGCGATCGTCCTCGGCACCGGCCTTGGGGGCGTGGTGGAGCTTCTGGATCCCGAGCCGCGGGTCGTCATCCCGTACCGCGAGATTCCGCATATCCCGGTGGCCACCGTGGCCGGGCATGCCGGGGAGCTGGTCGCCGGCATCGGGTCGGGGATCCCGATCCTGCTCCTTTCCGGGCGCGCGCACGCCTACGAGGGCTGGTCACATCGGCAGTCGACCATCCTGCTGCGTGCCTGTCTCAGCCTGGGCATCGAGACGCTGGTCGTGACCAATACATCGGGTGGGATCAATCCGGCCTTCAACCCGGGTGACGTGATGCTGATCGCGGACGTCGTCAACCTGTCCGGCGACAACCCGCTGGCGGGTCCGAACCTGGACCGTTTCGGCCCGCGCTTCGTCTCCATGACCGATGCGCTCGACGCGAACCTCCGCGCCCTCGCACGAACTGCCGCGGAGCGAGCTGGGGTAACCCTGCAGGAAGGGGTGTACCTGATGCTGGCCGGGCCAAGCTACGAGACGCGCGCGGAGCTGCGGATGCTGCGTACCCTTGGCGCCGATGCGGTCGGCATGTCGACCGTTCCGGAGGTCCTGGTCGCACGGCATCAGGGGGTGCGGGTGCTTGGCTTCAGCGTCGTCACCAACAAGGCGACCCCGGAGATGGAGGGCGAGGTGACCCACGAGGAGGTCCTGGCCATGGGCCCGATCGGCGCCGCGCGTCTCACGGCGGTCCTCGGTGAGCTCCTGGCGGAGCTCGGGTAGGTGCTCTTCGGATCGCTCACCCTGGCAGAGCTGGTCGGGATTGCCATTGCGCTGGTGGTGGGCATCACCTTCCATGAGTTCAGCCACGCGCTGGTTGCCGACCAGCTTGGGGACCATCGCCCACGGGCCCTTGGACGGGTGAGCCTGAACCCGCTGCGGCACCTCGATCCGCTGGGCTCGCTCTTCTTCCTGCTCGCCGGTTTCGGCTGGGGGAAGCCCGTTCCGGTGAACGCGTACGCCCTGCGGCCGGGGAGGACCGGGCTCACCTACGTCGCGCTGGCCGGCCCGATCGCGAACTTCGCGGTGGCGGCGACGGTGGCGGTCCTCTTTCGCGCCTTGCAGCTGGCGGGACTGCTGGACGCCCCCTTCCTGCGCGACGTGGTGGCGCTGACGGTCTACTTCAACATCGCGCTCGGCCTCTTCAACCTCATCCCGATCCCGCCGCTGGACGGCTACAACGTGGTGCTGCCGCTGCTGCCACCAAGTCAGTCGTTCGTCGTGCAGCGCTATGAGCAGTACGGGTACATCGCGCTGCTCCTGCTGCTGGTGCTCTCGTATGGACCAGGGAATGGGCCTCTCGGCTGGCTCTTCGGCCTGGCTTCGACGATCGCGGGGCTCATGCTTGGGACATAGGGTCGCGCAGCTCATCGGCCATCTGACGGCTCGCGTCGATCCCGGCGAGAACGAGGGTGCCCGCCCGTTCCTGCCCGATTCGGCGTGGCCGCTCTTCGTGGAGATGCCGACGGCCGACCGACGCCACGCCCTCGACGTCGCCGCGCGGCTGGGTGCGGCAGGGCAGCGGGATCCAGACCTCCTCGCCGCCGCGCTGCTGCACGACGCGGCCAAGGGGCATCGCATGCGCCTCTGGCACCGCGTCACGGGCGTGCTGCTCGAGGCGGTCGCTCCGCGAACGCTGGCGCGCCTGGCCTCTCCCGATCAGCGATCGTGGCGCTACCCGTTCCACCTGTACCTGCATCACGCCGCACTCTCCGCCGACGCGGCCCTGGCGGCAGGTTGCAGCCCGCGCACCGCGGCCCTCATCCGCGGTTCAATCGACCCGGCGGACGCGCCGCTGGCCGCTGCCCTGCGCCGCGCGGACGAGGGCGGCTGAATGTCACGACGGCTCGAGCCGATCGAGATCGTGCAGCCATCGGTCGACGCCATGGCGATCGCCGCCGCAGAAGGGCTTGAGCCCGGCTTCGAGGTCCAGCTGCCGACTTTCTCTGGCCCGCTCGCGGTCCTCCTGCACCTGATCGAGTCGCGCCAGCTCGACGTGCTGACCGTGCCGCTGGCCCAGCTGGCCGACGCCTACGTGGCGCACCTTGCCGAACATCCGGTGGACCCGGCGCAGCTCGCCGAATTCGTGGCCGTCACTGCCCAGCTGATCCTGATCAAATCCCGCAGCATGCTCCCGGGCGAGGTGCTGCCGATCAGCGCTGATTCCGCCGACGAGCCCGATGAGGAGGAGCTGCGCCGACGCCTGGTCGAGTACCGCGCCTTGCGGGACGTGGCGCGAGCCCTGGGCGAGCGAGACCTGGTTGCGCCGATGCAGCGCCGTGAGCCGCGCGAATCGGATCTGCCGGTGGCCAGCGTGACGCCGCTGCCGGTCGCGCTGCTGGTCGGAGCGATGCAGGCTCTGGCGGCGATCCCGGAGCCGGAGGCCCCGCCGCCCGAGATCGTGGCGCGTGAGATCACGATCGCGATGCAGATCACCGTCCTGAAAACCGCGCTGGCGGCCGGCGGCCGCGTCGTGCTCCAGCAGCTGCTCGCCTCGTGCCGATCGCGCACCGAGGCCACGGTCACGCTGCTGGCCACCCTGGAGCTGGTGAGGCGTCGACAGGTTCGAGTTCGCCAGCGCGAACTGTTCGGCCCGATCGTGCTGGAGACGACGGCGTGACCGCGGCCGGCGACCTCGGCGCCTTCCTGGAGGCACTCCTCTTCATCGCCGAGCGACCGCTGAGCAGCGCCGATCTGGCAGAGCTGGCCGCGGTGCCGCTTTCGGAGGCCGAGGGGGCACTTGCCAGGTTGGCCGAGGACCTCGCCGCGGATCGCCGGGGCCTGCGACTGCAACACATGGACGACGCCTGGCAGCTGGCCACCGCCCCCGAGGTCGGGGAGCGGCTCGCGACCTATGCCGCCCGCGAAGAGGCACGGCTCACGCCGGCGGCGCTGGAGGCACTGGCGGTGGTCGCCTATCGGCAACCGTGCACCCGCGGCGAGGTCGAGCGCGTACGGGGCGTCGACTCGGACTACGTGCTGCGATCCCTCCTGCATCGGCGCCTGCTGGTTGAGATGGGCAGGCGCGACACTCCCGGCCGCCCGATCCTGTACGGAACGACCTTCGCCTTCCTCGAGCGCTTCGGCCTCACCTCGCTCGACGACCTGCCCCCGATCGCGAAGGGCATCCCACCGACGCTGCCGGCTGCCCAGCAGCCGGAGCCGGTCGATGCCGGCTGAGCGGATCCAGAAGCTGCTGGCGCGCAGCGGCGTGGCGTCCCGTCGCGGCGCGGAGGTCCTCATCGCGGCCGGGCGCGTCACGGTCAACGGCAAGCCGGCGCGCCTTGGCGACAGCGCCGATCCCGCCGCGGACCAGGTGGCGGTGGACGGCAAGCCGCTGCCGGCTGAGTCGGCGACCGTTCATTACGCCGTGCACAAGCCGATCGGCCTCCTCTCATCGGCGCACGATGAGCGCGGCCGTCGCTCGGTCGTGAGCCTGATCGACGTCACCGGTGACGCCCGCCTCTGGCCGGCCGGGAGGCTGGACGTCGATTCCGAGGGCCTGATGGTGCTCACCAATGACGGCGAATGGGCCAACCGCGTCCTGCACCCTCGCTACGGAGTCGAGCGCGAGTACGCGGTGCTGGTCGACCCTGCTCCCACGCCCGACGACATGGATGCCCTGCTGGCAGGGGTCGAGCTCGACGATGGGCCTGCCCGATTGCTGGCAATTCAGGCGGCGCTGCCCCCACCGGAGGTGACCCGATCCTCACCCGAGCGCGGCCGATGGGTGCGGCTGCGGGTGGGCGAGGGTCGCAAGCACGAGGTTCGCCGGCTGTTCGCGGCGGGTGGCTACCACGTCGAGCGCCTGGTGCGGACCCGTCTCGGCTCGCTGTCGCTGGATGGCCTGGGCG
The DNA here is from genome assembly GCA_046713375.1 of Candidatus Limnocylindria bacterium. Classification (GTDB taxonomy): domain Bacteria; phylum Chloroflexota; class Limnocylindria; order QHBO01; family QHBO01; genus CF-167. The sequence continues at coordinate 6,459 of JBKKBV010000052.1, read as the reverse complement.
AGGGGCAGTGGCGCGCCCTGCGACCTGCCGAGGTGGGGGCGATGGCCGGCGCGCGACCGAAGGTCAGGGCGGCCGATGCGCGCAAGCCGCTCACCGTGGCCGTGGACGGGCCGTCCGGCTCGGGCAAGAGTACGGTCGGGTACGCGCTGGCGCGGCGCATCGGTGCGACCTTCGTCGACACCGGGCTGATGTACCGGGCCTTGACCCTCGCCGCACTGGAGCGGGGCGTCGATCCCGATGACGGCGAGGCGCTGGGTCGCCTGGCCCGGGAGGTGCGCATCGAGGTCCGCCGGCCACGCCACGAGCAGACCGATCGTCGCGAGACGGTGCTGCTCGACCGGCGAGACGTGACGAAGGAGGCCCGTGCACCGCGGATCGATCGGGTCGTCTCATCGGTCAGCCGCCACGCCCCCGTGCGCAAAGCGATGCTGCACGTCCAGCGCTCGGCCGCGCGACGACACGACACGGTGATGGTCGGCCGCGACATCGGCACCGTGGTCCTGCCCGACGCCACGCTGAAGGTCTTCCTGACCGCCGCCGCCGCCGTGCGCGCCGCGCGCCGCGCAGCCGAGATGGGGCGGCCGGATCGCCTGGATCGCTACCTTGCCGAGATCGAGGAGCGCGACGCGGCGGACATCGGTCGTGAGGTTGCGCCCCTGCGCAAGGCGTCCGGGGCGCTGGTGCTCGACACCGGCGAGCTGGACGTCGAAGCATGCGTTGACGCGATCGTGGCGCACCTGCCGCGCCGACCTCCCGAGCGATGAGCACCTGGTTCTACTTTCCCGGCGCGGTGATGACCGGCTGGCTGAAGTGGCTGCTGGGCGGCGGCAGCATCGAAGGGCTGGAGAACGTTCCGTCCGGCCCGTTCATCATGGTTAGCAATCACACGTCCAACCTCGACCCGCCCTTCATTGGCGCCGCGATCGGGCGTCACATCGGCCGCCCGATCCACTTCATGGCCAAGGAGGAGATCGGAAGCTGGCCGCTGATCGGGTGGCTGGCGCGCGGGTCCGGCGTCTTCTTCGTGCGCCGCGGAGCCGGCGACCGGGGTGCGCAGCGGATCGCGCTCCAGCACCTGGCCACCGGGCGGCCGATCGGGATCTTTCCGGAGGGAACCCGCTCCCGCACCGGTGTGCTGCGCGAACCCAAGGTCGGCGTGGCGCTGCTGGCCATGCGCAGTGGCGCGCCGGTGCTGGCGGTGGGGATCAGCGGCAGCGGCAAGATCTTTCCCGGGCGAAGCCGATGGCCGCATCGCACCCGCGTCGACATCCGTGTCGGGAAGCCCTTCCAGCTGCCGCATCAGCCAACCGGGCGCCTCGATCGCGCCGCCCTGACCGAGGGCACGGAGCGGATGATGGGCGAGATCGCCGCGCTCCTGCCCGAGTGGCAGCAGGGTCGGTATCGGCCCGGACCGATAGAATCGGAGAATGAGCACCGCCGTTCGACCTGAGGTCCGGATCGCCGAGCGCGCCGGGTTCTGTTATGGCGTGCGCCTCGCGATCGACAAGGCAAAGCACGCTCGCGACGAGGGCAAGGAGGTCACCACCCTCGGACAGCTGGTGCATAACCCCGGCATCAAGGCCGATCTGTCGGACCGCGGAATCCGCACCGCCGACCTGGCCGACCAGGTCGAGGGAGGGACGCTCATCATTCGCGCTCACGGTGTGCCCGCCACCGAGCTGGAGCAGGTGCGCGGCAAGCCGGACCTGGAGGTGATCGACGCCACCTGCACCGGGGTCCTGCAATCGCAGAAGGCCGCCCGCGAGCTCGCTGAAGCGGGCTACACCGTGTGCATCATCGGCCACGAGGACCATCCAGAGGTGAAGGGCGTTCGCTCCTACGCCGGCGAGAAGCACGTCGTGGTCGACGACATGGACCGCTCTACCTGGGAGCGCGTGCCGCATACCAAGAAGATCGGCGTTCTGTCGCAGTCGACCATCCTGCCTTTCAAGCTCGAGGAGTTCGCCGCCTTCTGCCTGCGGCGCTGCCACGACCTGCGCGTGATCAACACCGTCTGTCCGGTGACGCTGACGCGCCAGGCCGATTCGGTGGTGCTGGCCGGTGAGGTCGACGCGATGATCGTGGTCGGTGGCAAGAACAGCAGCAATACCAAGGAGCTGGCCGTGAAGTGCGCGGAGGTCTGCGCCGATACGGTCCACATCGCCGACGCCGATGAGCTCGAGGCCGAGCACCACGACTGGGTGCGCGGCAAGGCTCGCATCGGGATCACCGGCGGGACCTCGACCCCCGAGGTGGACCTCGAGGACGTCCGCGACCGGATCTACGCCCTGACCGCCTAGCGATGCGTCAGGCGACCGGCGATTCCGCCGGCTCGAGCAGGCGCCGCAGGCGGCGTCGCAGCAGCCTGTACGACAGGTGGCGCTGCGCGATCTCGAAGTTGCGGCGGGCGACGCGGCGCTGACGAACGGGATTGGCAAGCACGGCACGCACTGTCGCGACGGTCTCATCGGTGATGGCGCCGTCGATCTCGATCAGCTCCATGCCGAGCGGCGCGATATCCGCGACGTAGACCGGGTATCGGTTCACGAGCAACGGCTTGCCGTGGAAGACGGCCTCGATCAGGGCGTTGCCGAAACCCTCGTACAGGCTCGGGTACGTGATCAGGTCGGCCGCGACATAGGCATCGCCCAGGGTGTGGGCCGGCCCGACCGGGATCCCTTCGTGGTCGGGCTCGAACCGATCTGCCGCGTACTGCAGGCGCACTCCGGCACGGGCCGCCTGGAGCTCGAGCTGCACGAGGTACTCGAGTCCCTCGTCGCCGGCGGGGCTGGTGATGAGCAGCACCGAATCGCGGTCGCCGAGCCGCCCGACGAGCTCAATGGCGAGCTCGATCCCCTTACGGGGGACGACGCGGGTGGGCTGCACTACGAGCAGACCAGCATCGCCCATCCCCAGCTCACGGCGCATCCGGTTGCGCAGCTGGCGCCTGTGCGGCGGGAGCGGCTGGTCGAAGTCGAACACGTTGGGGACCACCCGCGACTCGATCCTCCGCCGCTTCCGGAGCTGGGTGGCGGCGAGGCTGTTGATGCTCACGTGGCGAACGTTGGGAAGATCAGGGGGAAACGCGGTCTCCAGGATCTCGGGGACGACACACCCCGCGAACCGATCTCGCTCCCACCAGTAGTCATGGTGGTGGCCGATGGTCGGGATCCCGGTCTCCTCCACCAGGCGACGGAGCGCCACCCCCAGCGGAAGGTGCATCGGGATGGCCCAGGCGTTCTCGATGACCAGCGCGTCGAGCTGGTGGGCGGCGAGCCAGTCACGAAGCGGCGGAAGCAGCTGGCCGGCGAGCCGCTCGATCTCGCCGAGGACCGAGACGGCATCGCTGCCAGGGTCGAATGCTGCCGCCGTCACCCGCGCTGCCGGTGGGTAGGCGAAATGCATGGCGGGGATGAGTCGCGCGTTCGAGCGCAGGGCATCCAGTTCGCCGGCACACAGGCGCACCTCGTGTCCGAGGCCGAGGAGCACCGCCTCCCACTTGGCGGCCTCGAAGGTGACCCCATCCACCCCGGCCAGCCGCGTTCCAACGATCCCGATCCGCATCCGGAGCATGCTACCCGTACACTCGGGACATGTCCCTGCCCGTGGTCGCCATCGTCGGCCGTCCCAATGTGGGCAAATCGACCCTCTTCAACCGGCTGGTGGGTGAGCGGGTGGCGATCGTCGAGGACATCCCCGGCACCACGCGCGACCGGGTCTACGGCGTCGGTGAGTGGAATGGACGCCGCTTCACGGTCGTCGACACGGGTGGGCTGGAGCTCGAGCCAGGGACTCATATCGAAGAGCGGGTGCAGGACCAGGCGCGGGTCGCGATCGAGGAGTCGGACTTGGTCCTGTTCGTGGTAGATGCGGCCGCCGGCATCGCCCCGCTCGACCACGAGGTGGCCGATCGCCTGAGGCGCGCCGGCAAGCCGACCATTCTGGTCGTCAACAAGGCCGACAACCCACGACTCGAGCATGAGGGGGCGGAGTTCTACGCCCTCGGGTTCGAGCCCACCATCGCCGTCAGCGCCCAGCACGGCCGCAGCACCGGCGACCTCCTCGACCTGGTGGTGGACGCCCTCCCCCCGGCGGAGCCCGGCGAGGCGACGCCGGAGGCATCGGTCTATGACGAGGCGGACCTGGCCGAGGGCGACCTTGCCGAGCTGGCCGAAACTGAGATGGGGCCGCCCCGGGTGGCGATCGTCGGCCGCCCGAACACCGGCAAGTCCACCTTCATCAATCGCGTGCTGGGCGAGGAGCGGATGATCGTCTCCGACCTGCCCGGGACCACCCGAGACCCGGTCGACTCTGCCGTGCTGGTGGATGGCGAGCCGATGATCCTGGTCGACACGGCCGGCATCCGTCGGCGCGGATCGATCGATCGCGGAATCGAGCGCTACTCGGTACTGCGCGCCATGAAGGCCATCGAGAGAGCCGACGTGGCGGTGGTCATGATCGACGCCACCGAGGGGTACACCGCCCAGGACGCCCACGTCGTCGGCCACGTGCTGGAGGCTGCCAAGGGGATCGTGCTGGTCCTGAACAAGTGGGACGCACTGGAGAAGGACGGACACACCGCGGATGATTGGCTGAAGACGCTGCGTCGCGAGGCACCCTATCTCGCCTGGGCCGACATCGTGTTCGCCTCCGCGCTGACCGGTCAGCGGGTCGAGCGCATCCTGCACGAAGCGCGTCGCGTGGCCGAAGAGCGCTTCCGTCGGATCCCGACCGGGGAGCTGAACCGCCTTGTGACCGACGCGGTCCGGGCGCACCCGCCGGCGCACGTCCGCAATCGGCAGCCCAAGATCCTGTACGCCACGCAGGTGGCGATCGGTCCGCCCACCTTCGTGATCTTCGTCAACGACCCGGAGTTGATTCACTTCAGCTACCGGCGCTACCTGGAGAACCGGATCCGGGCCGAGTACGGCTTCCTCGGGACGCCGATCAAGCTGATCTTCCGGCAGCGCGTCTCAGAGGATGCCGCGCGGCGGTCAGCCCGCCCTCGGCGCGTCGCACGGTCCAGCCGGCGCTGAGTGTGAAGCCCCGCATCCTCCTGTACACGGGCAAGGGCGGAGTCGGCAAGACGACCGTGGCCGCGGCCACGGCCCTGGCCTGCGCCCGGCGCGGCTACCGCACCATCGTCCTGTCGACCGACATCGCGCACAGCCTGGGCGATGTCTTCGGGGTCGAGCTCGGGCCGCAGCCGAAGGAGATCGCGCCGAACCTGTGGGCGCAGGAATCGGACGTCTACTTCAACGTCGACCGCTACTGGGGACGAATCCAGGAGTACGCCGCCAGCGTGCTGCGCTGGCGTGGCCTCGACGAGGTGCTCGCCGAGGAGATGACCGTCCTGCCGGGCATGGACGAGGTCGGCAGCCTGCTGTGGATCGCCGAGCATCACGACTCGGGCGACTACGACGTGATCGTGGTCGACGCGGCGCCGACCGGCGAGACGCTTCGCCTCCTCTCGCTGCCCGAAGCGGGCAAGTGGTGGATGGAGAAGATCGAGCCGCTCGGCAGGCGAATCACCAAGCTGACCGGCCCACTGATCCAGCGCGTGGTGGGAATGCCCATGCCGGGCGGAGACGTCTTCGACGCCGGGGAGGAGCTGTTTCGCCGGCTGGAGTACATGCACAGCCTCCTGGTCGACCCGGATCTGACATCGGTCCGCGTCGTGCTGACGCTCGAGCAGGTCGTGATCAAGGAGGCGCAGCGCTCCTTCACCTACTTCCATCTGTACGGCTACCCGACGGACCTGGTCATCGCCAATCGGGTTCTGCCCGATGAGGTGGGATGGAAATACTTTCGGGGCTGGTACGAGCGCCAGCAGCAGTACAGGCCTATGGTCGAGGAGGCGTTCGCGCCGATCCCGATCCTGCAGGCCCCGTTCCTGGATCGCGAGGTGATCGGGTTGCCGGTGCTCACCGAGCTGGGCGAACAGCTGTACGGCGACGCCGATCCGACCAAGCAGTTCTACGTCGGTCGCCCGTATTCGGTGGCGCGCGACAACGAAGAGTTCGTCCTCTCCGTTGAGCTGCCGTTCGCGACGAAGGAGGAGATTTCGCTCTCGCGGCACGCCGATGAGCTCGTGATTGACGTCGGGACCTGGCGGCGCAACCTGGTCCTGCCGCGCATCCTTGTCGAAGCGTCCACACTGGGCGCCAAGTTCGACGACCATATTCTCAAGATTCGCTTCGCTGCCCCGCCGCGAAGCACGAATGGAGGTGGAAAGCATGGCAGAAACGGATAGCGCGTTGAATGCCGACCTCGAGGCGCGCATCGCCGACCTGGAGCGCCGGTTGCCGCGTGGTGAACGGCGCGAGAGCCTGGAGACGGCCTTCTGGGCTGTCATGCGCAACGTCTTTCCGACCGAGACGCGCAGCCACATGAAGGCGGCCGGGGGGGGGCCCCGGCGGCGGGGCCCCGGCGGCCGACGAGAAAAAGAGGCCGCAAAAG
>JBKKBV010000051.1:0-3072 GCA_046713375.1 Candidatus Limnocylindria bacterium | reverse complement strand
TCGCCGCCTCGCCGGTGAGTGCGGCGAGCTCACCCGTCGAGGCATATGAGCCCGGCGGGTAGTCGAGCCCGCTCGAGACCCCGAACGCTCCCTCCTGCATGGCCTCGCGCAGCATGGCTCGCATGTTGGCGAGGCTGCGGTCATCGGCCGGTGTGTCGTCCCAGCCGATGGCGCCGATGCGCAGCGCGCTGTTCCCGATCACGACGGCCACGTTCACGGCCTGGCCGCGGTCGTAGCGCCCGATGTAGCTCGCGACCGTGTCCCAGTCGTAATCGAGCTCCGGACGGCCATCGAGGCCGGCATTCAGATCGACGAAGGCAGCCAGATCCGCGCTGTTGCCGAAGGGTGCGTATCCGTTGCCATCGACCCCGATCAGCTCGGTCGTGACCCCCTGGCGCACCTTCGGCTCGTGGCGTGGATCGGCCAGGATCACCAGGCCGCCGTGCGAATGCAGGTCGATGAAGCCCGGCCCCACGACCATTCCCGTGGCGTCGATGGTGCGGGCGGCATGGGCGGGACGCCAATCGGGGTCGCCGATGTGCAGGCGCCCGTCGATGCTCGCGACGGTTCCGGCGCGAGCCGGTGCGCCGGTGCCATCGATCAGTGAACCGCCGGTGACCAGCAGATCGACGACCGGCAGGTCGATCACGCGCTTCCGCTCCATGCCTGCAGCTCCACGATGTTCCCCTCCGGATCGGTGACGTAGCACCACGTCACCCGCCTCCCGTCTGCCGTCTGTACGGTCACCACTTCGCCGACTGCGGATCCACCGGCGGCCAGCACCTCGCCCTGCGCGACGGAGACGTCGTCGACGGCAAACGCGATGTGGCCCCAGCCCGGGCGGTTGGCGGCCGGCGGGAGCGCAGGTTCCTCGCGGTCGTAGGCATAGATCTCGAGGGTCGGCCCCTCATCGCCGTGGCCCGGCAATCGAAGGTGCACGCCGCGCATCCCCGAGCCTGCAACGCCTGTTCCGGCCTCCAGGTCGGCACCGCGGTAGTCGCGCTCGGGTGGGACGGGGGAACAGCCAAAGAGATCCACGTAGAAGCCCGCCAGTCGGCGCCAGTCGCGTGCCACCAGGTTGGTGTGGCCGTAGCGCGCCTTCATCGGGGCCATGAGGCGCAGTCTAATAGCCGGGTGCAGGCAGACTGGTCAGTCGGCGTCGTGATCCTGGCCGCGGGCGCTTCGCGTCGCTATGGAAGTCCGAAACAGCTCGTCATCGTCGACGGCCACAGCATGCTCGAGCAGGTCATCGCCGCCGCGATCACCGCCGAACTGGAGCCGGTGGTCGTGGTGGTGCCGGCGTGGCTGTCGCCGCCCGCCGGCCTTGACGCCTCATCGGTGACGTGGGTCCGGAACGCCTTTCCGGAGCGCGGTATCAGCCTTTCACTCAGGCTGGGGCTCGGGGCTCTTCCGCCCAACGTCTCGGCGGCCCTGATCCTCTTGGGTGACCAGCCGAGAATTTCGCCGGCCAGCATCATCGCGGTGCTGAGCGCGCGTGGCGATCGTCCAATCGTCGCCGCATCCGCGGACGGCGTACTGGCACCTCCGGTGCTCATCGAGCGGACGCACTTTCACCTCGCTAATGAGCTGACCGGGGACGTGGGGCTGCGACACCTGCTGCGTGAGAATCCGGACCTCGTCACGAGCGTCCGTGTGCCGGCTCACGCGGCGGACCTCGACACCCCGGGCGACCTTGGCCGGATCAGCGGCCCGTAGAATGGCCGACGTGACCATCGAGCGGATCGCCAGCGCCGTCGTGGCCGAGGACGAGATCGCCCTCGAGTCGACCGTGCGGCCGAGGCGGCTGGACGAATTCGCCGGCCAGGACCGCATCAAGGAGAACCTGGCGATCCTGATCGACGCCGCACGCCACCGCGAGGAGCCGGTCGATCACATCCTCCTCTATGGACCCCCCGGGCTCGGCAAGACGACCCTCGCCAACATCGTCGCCGCGGAGATGGGCGCCCAGATCCGTACCACGTCGGGCCCCGCCATCGAACGCGCCGGCGACCTTGCCGCCGTGCTCACGGCCTTGAACAAGGGCGACGTGCTGTTCATCGACGAGATCCATCGGCTCTCCCACGTGGTCGAGGAGATCCTGTATCCCGCGATGGAGGATTTCGCGCTCGATGTGGTGCTGGGTAAGGGACCGGGCGCCCGGACGGTCCGGCTGCAGATCGAGAACATCACGGTGATCGGAGCCACGACCCGGGTGGGGAGCATCACGGGACCGTTGCGCGACCGCTTCGGAGTGACCTATCGCCTGGATTACTACACCCAGGAGGACCTGGAGCGAATCCTGGTCCGGAGCGCCCACATCCTCGACGTGGCGCTCGATCCGGCGGCGGCCACGATCATCGCCGGCCGCAGCCGCGGCACGCCACGCATCGCCAATCGGCTCCTGAAGCGGACGCGCGACTTTGCCCAGGTGCGAGGCGACGGCATCGTGACGCCCGAGCTGGCAGCCGATGCCCTCGACCTGCTCGAGATCGACAATCGCGGCCTCGACGCGCTCGACCGTCAGCTCCTGCGCGCGATTGCGGAGCACCATGGCGGGGGACCTGTCGGGCTGCAGACGATGGCCGCCACCATCTCCGAGCCGGTGGAGACGCTCGAGGATGTGATCGAGCCGTACCTGATGCAGATCGGCCTGCTGGCGCGCACCTCGCGCGGCCGGCAGCTGACGCCCGGCGCCTGGCAGCACCTGGGTCTCATCCCACCCACGAGTTCGCCCGACCTACAGCCGGGGCTTTTCGACTGAGGCCGATGTCCCCCGAGCTCGGCCGTTCCTGGTCGTTATCGGCATCCTGCTGGTCGTGGTCGGGGGACTGGCGATGGCTGGGATTCGCCTTCCGTTCGGGCGCCTGCCGGGCGACATCGCCATCACCGGCGACCGGGGCGGACTCTTCATTCCGCTCGGCACGATGCTGCTCGTCTCGATCGTTCTGACCGTCCTGTTCAACCTGTTCCTGCGGCGCTGAGCGGCGCCGAGGGAACGCGCGCGGAAACGCCAACCGGCGTGTCTACCGCGGGAGTAGGATCGCCCCGGTCGCGCCCCGGTCGCCCAAGACT
>JBKKBV010000050.1:0-4396 GCA_046713375.1 Candidatus Limnocylindria bacterium | reverse complement strand
CGGATCGTGAACTCCGTCAAGTACGGCCTCTCGACCTCGCTCTTCACGCGCGACATCAACCTGGCGTTCCGAAGCATCCGCGACTTCGACTCCGGGCTGGGGTATGTGAACCACGGCACCATCGGGGCCGAGGCGCATCTGCCGTTCGGCGGCACCAAGGCGACCGGCAACGGCCATCGCGAGGTCGGGCAGGCCGCGCTCGACTTCTTCAGCGAATGGAAGAGCGTCTACATCGACTACTCCGGGAAGCTGCAGCGGGCGCAGATCGACATGGAGTTCGTCGACCAGGAGGAGATCTAGGCGGGGATCAGCCGCGGGCCTTTAGCGCTGCCTCGATCTCGTCGAGGTGCTCGGCGCGGTGCTCGTAGCGGAGAGCGCTGATCGGGCAGTCGGGATCGCCGGGCCACAGCCGCTCTGGAGGCAGCTCCGCCACGAGCGCGTCGCAATGTTCGGCGGTCTGCAGAGCCAGCTCGGCAGCCACCCTGGGTGCGATCGCGTGGATCAACGGACGGGTCGTGTCGTTCAGCCAGTCGCCCTCGGGCTCGGTATCGCCCGGCGCCCATGGCTCGCCGCGATCGATCTTCTCGGCGAGGACCAGGATGCGGATGTCCCAGTACGCCATGTGACCGAGCACGCCTGCAACGGTCCAGAACTCGTTCACGGGAAACGTGAGCGTCTCGTCGTCGAGCCCCTCGACGAGGGCGCGCAGACGTTCACGCTCGCGGGTGTTCGCCTCGATGTAGGAGCGATCTGCCTCCATGGCCCGATGTTACGCGGTCGATGCTCGCAGCACATGGAGCGTGAGGGCGGTCCGCACGAGGCCCCAGCCGAGGCCAAGCACGGCGATCAATCCGATCGCTCCTCGTAGACGATGCCGTCGGCGTCGACCACCAGGACCGCTGCGCCCGGGACGCCCAGCTCTTCGAACGCGGAGTTGGCGAAGTCGTGGATCTCGTCGATCGTCTCCTGCGAGAGCGGCCCGCTGGCCGCTGCGGGCGACAGCGTTGCGATGAGCAACGCGATGCCCGTGGCCATGGAGAAGAGGCCCTTGCGTCGCATGTGGCGCGCAGCATACGGCGCGCGACTTTGCGCGATAAGACTCTCCGTGCCACCATCCGGCGGCCATGCGGCTCCCGTTCTTTCCCCTCCACCTCGTCCTCTTCCCGCACCTGCCACTCCCGCTCCACATCTTCGAGGAGCGCTATCGGGCCATGACCCGCGACCTCCTGGCCGATGGCTCTCCATATGCGGGCCGCTTCGTGATCAGCAGCGGTGGCGACGATGACGCGCAGCAGGGCTCGGTCGGAACCGTCGCCGAGGTGCGCCGCGCCGAGCGATTCGCCGATGGGCGCTGGGCGCTGGTGGTGGTTGGGGCCGAGCGTGTTTCGCTGGGTGCCGTGGATCGGTCCGGGCCCTACGCGATGATCGAGGTCGAGCCCCTGCCGGAGTCGGTGGGAGACGCCGCCACCGCTGGTCGCCTGCTGCCCAAAGTCCAGGCGGCGCTGGACGCCTATCTCGACACGGTGAAACGCTTCGTGGCGTCGGCTGCGTCTGTAGGGCGAGAATCACAGGAGATCACTGACGTGGCCGCTTCCCTCGACGAGGTGCTCAAGCCCATCCGCCTGCCCGACGACCCGCTGGCCGCCAGCTACGCGGTGGCCGGGGTGCTGCAGATCGAGCTGAACCGCAAGCAGCACCTCTTGGAGCTGCCGGACGGTGCCAGCCGACTGGAAGCCGAGCTCAGCCTGCTGCGCCGTGAAGCGCGCCTCCTGGCCGATGGGGCCATGCCGCCGATCAGTCGCGACGACCTTCGCTACCACCCCAATTGACGGCGATGACCCCCCGCCGTTCCGCCGCCGGCCTGGCGGTCATCCTGCTGATGGCCGCCTGCGCTCCCGGCGTCAGTCCCACTCCCAGCCCGAGCGGGAGCGCCAGCCAGCAACCCTCGCCGATCGAGACGCCGTTCGGCACCATCCTGCCGAGCGAGGTGGAAACGTCCGCGCCGAGCGCGACTGCCGGCCCGTCCGGAACGACCTACACCGTGCGTGGCGGGGATACGCTCTCTTCCATCGCCCGGTCCTGGGGGACGACCGTGCAGCAGCTCCAGGCCTGGAATGTCGCGACCTACCCGTCGCTGGGGAGTGACCCGAACACGCTCCAGGCCGGCTGGATCCTGACCGTCGCAGGCGACCCGGGGACGACGCCGCTGCCCACCGCGGCGCCTACCGTGGCACCCACTCCACCGCCGACCGGCTGCCGCGCCGGGAACCGGGTGGCCGCGGGCGGGCAGCAGACCTTCACCACCATCCCCAACGCCGGACACGGCGTGGCTCTCACGATGGACATGGGTGGGCGGCTGGAGCCGGGGATCGACATCCTCAACCTCCTGATCGCCAACCAGGTGTGCGTCACCATCTTCCCGACCGGGGCCATGGCGCAGACCGCCCAGGGCAAGCTGGTGATGGCGGTCATCAAGGCGCACCCCGAGCTGTTCGAGATCGGCAACCACACCATGCATCACTGCGACCTGGTGCGTGGCGGGGGAGGCTCGCCGACCACCGCGCCGTGCGCCGGCGTCACCCCGACCGCCGACTTCATTCGCAGGCAGCTGACCGACGCAGCGGCGATCCTCAGCCAGCTCTCCGGGCAGCAGCCGGTGCCGTACTGGCGCCCCCCATACGGATCGGTGAACGCGGCGGTGCGCGATGCCGCGGCATCGGTGGGGTACACCAAGACGTTCATGTGGGATATCGATACGATCGACTGGAAGCCGATCGCCGACGGCGGCCCCACCGCCCAGCAGATCGCCACCAAGGTGATCAGCAATGCGCGCGACGGATCGAACGTGCTGATGCACCTGGGCGGCTACGAGACGCTCGATGCGCTGCGGATCATGATCCCCGGCCTGCGCGACCGCGGCTTCCTGCTGACGAGCCTCTCCGACCTGCTGAACTAGCCGACCAGCGCCCGGATCTGCTCCAGGGTCCGGGCCGATGGCTCGGGCAGCGTTGTGACGTTGGCGGCGCGGCGCATCTTCCACGCAGTGCCGGCATCCACCGTCTCGTCGTCCACGCCGGCGTGGAGCCGCGCCAGCTCCACCTCGCCGTCCTGGCCGAAGTGATAGACGCCCAGCTGGGTGACGACTGCGCTTGGTCCCGCGCCTGCCCACGACGGCCGCGCACCACTGCCGTCCGGGCGACGGTGGCCGGGCGAGGTGACAAAATCTATGCGCTCGACGAAGGTCCGCGTCGACTGAGCCATCACGATGATCACGCGGCCCGCGTTGAGCGCGATCTCGCAGGCTCCGCCCGAGCCGGGCAGCCGCACCGTCGGGCGCTCATACGGACCGATGACGGTAGTGTTGAGGTTGCCCCAGCGGTCGATCTGGGCAGCGCCCAGCATTCCCACCTCGATGCGGCCCCCCTGCAGGAAGCCTCCGAACAGGTCGCGCATGCTCATGGTGGCGGCCGACCCCGAGACGAGCGACGGGTCGCCGATGCTGTCCGGCAGGCGAGTGGGTCGAGCCCCGACCACGCCGGACTCGTAGATCAGCTCCAGGTCGGGTGCCACCGATTGGCGGGCGAGGTTGGCGGCCGCATTCGGCAGCCCGATCCCCACGAAGACGGTGCGAACGCCGGCCAGCTCCGCGGCCGCGGCGGCGACCATCAGCTCGTCCGGCGTGGCGGTGCTCATCGGTAGCTCCCGTAGTCGACGCTGCCCGACGGGCGGGGATCGGGGCGCAGCGCGTCAAGCTTGTCAGGCCCCAGCCGGTCGACATAGGCGGCCCGTCCATCCAGGCCGCGCACCCACTCATCAAGCCACGCCTGGAGCCGGTTCGGGTCGCGGCTGATGGCGTCCCAGTCGCGGTAGAAGCCGTTGTCGCGGTCGTAGTGACCCTGCGCGAACGACGGGTGAGCCCCGAACGGCTCCACGCAAACGGCATCCACGACCGTCCCCGGCAGGAGCGTGCGGTCGGGGTCGTCGCGAATGACCGATGTGTCGACCAGCTCCTCGACGACGGCGATCACTCGGCGCGCGGCGAGGGCCGCCTCGCGCTGCACGCCGACGATCCCCCAGGCCTGCACGTTGCCGTCGGCATCGGCCCGTTGCGCGTGGATGATGGTGACGTCCGGGTGGAGGGGAGGGACGACGGCGATCTCCTCGCCGTCGTAGGGCGAGGTGACGCGACGGATCTGGGGATTGGCCGCGGCAAGGTCGCTGCCGTCATACGAGCGCAGCGGGAAGAAGGGCAGGCGGGTGGCGCCGGCGGCGTAGCGCGCCACCATGCCGTGGTGGCTGTACTCCTCGATCTCGAGCTGGCCGGCCTCGATCGCGCGACGGATGGCATGCAACGAGCCGACGCCGGGATTGCCGAGCCAGGAGAAGACCAGCTTCG
>JBKKBV010000049.1:0-3947 GCA_046713375.1 Candidatus Limnocylindria bacterium | reverse complement strand
ACGCGGGCCGTGGGTGAGCACCCGAGAGCGGCGGACACGCTTGGCATCAGCGTGCTGGCGCTGCGCTACCGGAACGTGATCCTGGGTGGCGTCTTCGCCGGCCTGGCTGGTGCCTTCCTGACCCTCGAGCAGACCGGCTCGTTCCAGAACGGCATGACTACTGGACGTGGCTTCATCGCCCTGGCCTGCGTCATCTTCGGGCGCTGGACGCCCATCGGCGCCTTTGGCGCTGCGCTCCTCTTCGCGGGCGCCGATGCCTTTGGGCGCACGGTCGGGCTCATTCCCCCGACCGGCGAGCTGGCCGGGCTGGGAGAGGTGCTGGGTGCCGTCCCCGACCAGTTCTACGGCGTGCTGCCGTACGTGATCACCATCATCGTGCTGGCTGGCGCGGTTGGACGCAGCGTGCCGCCGGCCGCCGTGGGTCGCCCCTACGCGAAAGAGGGGCAGGAGACCTAGCGGCTAGGCCTCGACCAGACGCTCGGCCTCTGCCTCGGCCTCGGCGTCGAGCGCCACGTGTGAGGAGGGCGGCACCCGGAGCAGGAGTGGGGAGAGGCCTGCCGACTGCAGGTCCGCGTCGACGCGGAAGTGGTCGTATGGGACCGAGCGGAAGTTGACCATCACGTCAGGCCCCGCAATGTCCACCACGGCGTACTGCGCGCTCATGTCCTCGGAAGTCCCGCAGCCGACGGACCCCGCCGCGACGAAGTGGCTGTTGCCCACCAGCCGATGGAAGGCCTCGTGCGTGTTGCCGAAGCACAGCAGGTCGTCCCCTTGGTCGCTCACCACGCGAGCAAACACGCGACTCGGCCGATCGCTCCACAGGTAGTCGTTCTGGCGCGTCGGGGAGCCGTGGAAGAGGAGGGCGGAGCGCTCGTCGATCATGATCCGCTCCTTGCCGGGCAGCTGCCTCAGCCAGGACCGCTGGTCATCGGAAAGCTGTCGGATCGTCCACGCCAGCGAATCCTGGCCCGCGGCCTCGGACTCGGTGTCCGGCCAGACCACGCCGGGCTGCTCGCGGTGCAGTGCTACCGCATCGTCCCAGTTGCCCTGGATGGTCGGCACGGCAAGGGCACGCAGCTCATCCACGACCTCGGCGGGGTGCGGGCCACGCCCCACGATGTCGCCGACGCACCACATCGTGTCGCACTCAAGGGCGAGCACGTCGTCCAGCACCGAACGCAGGGCGGGCAGGTTGGCGTGCAGGTCGGCGAGCACGGCGATCCGCATGGACGCGATTCTGCCCGGCGCGCAGTGGGAGGCAAATCCCCCGCGGGCAGGACTTCCGGGTGGAGCTAGCTGGCGCGGGCGCCGGCGAACGGCTCAGCGATGACGCTGATTCGGCCAGCGACCGTGCGCGCCAACTCCCGCAGTGCGGCGGCGGCGGCCGATGTCTCGCTCGAGGGGTGCTGAGTGGAGGTGATCGGTGCCCCGGCATCCCCGCCTGTCCTGACGGATGGCTCGAGTGGGATGCGTGCCAGCACCTCGAGCCCCAGCTCCCGGCCCAGGCTTGCCGCGCCGCCGGTCCCGAAGATGTCGTGCTCGGTGCCGCAATCGGGGCAGATGAACCCGCTCATATTCTCGACCACGCCCAGGGTCCTGACGTTGACCTTGTTGAACATGGCGATCGCCTTGCGCGCATCGAGGAGGCTGACCTCCTGCGGCGTGGTGACGACCACCGCCCCGGAGAGCGGAATGAGCTGGCTCAGGCTCAGGGCCGCGTCGCCCGTGCCCGGCGGCAGGTCCACGATCAGGTAGTCGAGCTCGCCCCATTCGACGTCGCGCAGGAACTGCTGGATGGCCGAGTGAATGAGCGGGCCGCGCCAGATCACTGGCGCCCCGCCGGTCAGGAAGTACTCGATGCTCATCATCGGCACCCCGTGTGCGATCACCGGGTTCACCCGTGACCCGACACCGGTGACATGCGACCCGCTGGTTCCCATCATGAGCGGCACGTTGGGGCCGGTGATATCGGCGTCGAGGAGGCCGACGCGGGCACCATCGCGCGCCAGGCTGACCGCGAGGTTGACGGCGACGGTCGTCTTGCCGACGCCGCCCTTGCCAGAGGCCACGGCGATGGTGTTCTTGACACCCGGGATCAGGTCGGCGGCCGGCCCGCCGAACGAGCGTTTCACGTTGCTCGCCCAGTCGACCTTGACGGTGGTCGCACCGAGAGCGGCCAGCCCATCGACGATGTCCGACTCGATCTTGGCCTTCAACGGGCAAGCCGGGGTGGTGAGCTCGACGGTGAGGTCGACCGTGGAGCCCGTGATCTCGATCGACTTGACCATGCCCAGGCTGACCAGGTCCTTCCCGATCTCCGGGTCCTTGACCTGCGACAGGGCGGCCATGATGTTCTCGTCGGTGAGCTTGTCAGCGATGGTCAGGGGATCTTCCTTTCCGGAATTCGGTGAAGCACGGTGCCGCGAGGGTAGCAGAGCAGGAGGCTCATCGATGCTACCTATGTTGAGGATGATTGCCAGCCGGCTACGCGAGACCGTCCCAAAGTCCGGACTCGACCGCTGGTCCGCCGCCGCCCGCCGGCACGGCGAGGTTCGAGGTAGCCAGCCGATAATGCTCGGTGCCCAGGAATGCGTCCCGCACCTCGGGCCGCCAATCATGGAATGGGCCGGCCGATCCGGTCTGCGAGACGTGGCGGCGAATGGCTCCCAGCTTGACCTGCGCCAGATCGCCGAGCTCGAGGGTCAGTGTGTCCGTGCCGTCCGGCGATCCGTAGCCGTCGGGGGCCTTCTCCCCGAGCGGACGTAACGCCGCCGCCGGCACCACCAGCTGATAGAGCTTGGCCGCACGCCAGGCGACCTGGTCCTCCTCGAGGTCATCCTCGTATGCGAGGGGCTCGGCGGCACGCTCGAAGGCGGCCTGCGTGGCGCGGCCGACGACCACGTGATCCGGGTCACCGCTGACGCCATCGGGGCCAAAGGTCAGGATCACCTCCGGACGATGCATCCGGATGGGCTGGACGATGCGCCCCACGAGCTCGTCGAAGCTCACCTTCGACAGCCCTTCTTCGGCATAGTCGAGCATGCGCAGCACGCGCACCCCGAGGAGACCAACCGATCGGCGCAGCTCGTCCTCCCGCACGGTGTCCAGGTTCCGCCAGATGATCGGCTTCTGGTACGACCGGTTGCGGCCGCCGGGCGCGGGGGCCTGGTCAAGGAGGCGTCGATCGAATGCGCCTCGGGTCGCGCAGACCACCACGGTGTACGCAGCTGACTCCGCCGCGTGGGCGATCGCCCCTCCGAATCCGAACGCCTCGTCGCCCGGGTGGGCGACCACGACCATCAGGCTGCGGGCAGGGTTCCGCTCCCGGACTGGCCGCCAGATCGAGGACACGGCCGGGAGTCTATCAGCCTAGACCTCGATCTCGAGGGCGATCGGCGCGTGGTCATCCGCGGCCGGACGACCGCCGCTCGAGCCATCGACCAGCGCCTGCTCGTCACCCAAAAAGCTGGCGGCGTGGGCAGTCTCGATCGCCTGACCGATCTCATCCAGCGACATCATCTCGGTGCGCAGCAGGAGCGCCATCTCGTCACGCAGATGCGAGCGCAGCATCTCCGGACCATCGGTCGAGAGGGTGAACGGCACCGCGTTGTCGACCAGCGAACGCAGGATGAACCGCATCTCCGCCACGTTCCGCACCACCCGGGTCGTCAGGTTGGAGGAGGGGCACACTTCGAGCACGATACGGCGCTCACGCAGCATCCCCATCACGGCCGGGTCGTAGACGCTCTTGACGCCATGGCCGATCCGCGTCGGCGCGAGCGCCTCGATCGCCTCCCGAACCTCCTCCGGTCCGCCCGTTTCGCCCGCGTGCACCGTCACGCCCAGACCGCCACGCCGGCACTCGTCGAACAGGTCGCGATAGTCGCCGAAGCGGAAGGCGGGATCGACCGGCCCGGCGATGTCCACCGCCACCACGCCGCGGCTGT
>JBKKBV010000048.1:0-1679 GCA_046713375.1 Candidatus Limnocylindria bacterium | reverse complement strand
TCCTCGCCGTGCGTGAAGCGCGCCTCGGGACGGCGCCCAAGGTCGAGCACCACCTCCAGCAGGTCTGCACGGTTGGCGAACCCGCGCAGGCGGGCCACGATCTCGGTCGGGAGCGCCTCCAGCAGCGCGTCCAGGTCGTCGGTTGTCTCTTGCTTGGTGGTCACGTTGCTCGCTGTTTCCTCACTGACTAGACGGCCGGCACCATCGCCGGCTGGCGGGCACTGGCCAGGACTTCGCGCACCAGCACGCTGACCTGGCCCACCGTTCCGAATCCGGCCGCTTCGGCGGCCTGCCTCCCCGTCGCCTCATATGTTCGCACCGGAGCAAGGATCCCTGCGGAGAGCGCCTCTCCACCGGCCGCCCGCAACACGGCTTGCAGGAAGGCGGCTCCGTCCGCCCCGTCGCGCACCAGGAAGCGCAGGTAATGCGGCCCGGACCGGCACGCGCCGTGCTGAGCGAAGCCGGCGACGCGCTGGCCCTCCGGGAGGAGCCACGCATTCACGGCGCTGAAGTGGAGGATGGGATTCAGGCTGCTGCGCGGTACGACTCCCTCATGCCCGACCGGCTCCCAGTCCCCCGCCCCGTAACCCTCGATCCGCGCGATCGCGGGCGGGGTGGTGTGCGTCCAGAGGTCGAAGATGTGCCACGCGTCGGGCGGCGTGGCGAGCTGCAGGTCCTCCGGGCGCCCGCCTTCGAGCTTGCCCGGCGGCCGGTACCAGATCTCCTCGTGTGCATAGGCCATGAAGTTCAGCTGCCCGAAGAGCTCCATGTTCTCCGGGACATCTGCGCAGGCCGCGTGGTAGCGGGCCACGTCTCGCTTGCCCCCCTCCTCGATCACCGACCGCAGCAGCGCGAAACGCACCTCGCTCGCCATCGGCGAGTCGGCCGCGTCCAGCTCGGTGATGACCCAGTCGTCCCGGTGGGGCTCCTCGACGGCGCGGCAGCTGCCGACCAGCTGGCCATCCCATTCGGCGACCATGTGCACCGATGGCGACCGCAGCGGCACCCATGCCGGCATCAGCGCCGCCAGGCTGATCTGCGGGGGCGCCGAGGAATGCGCCGGGACGCCCAGCGAGCGGCGAAATCCTTCGCTTCCCTCGTGCACCTGCCGCGACAGGGCGACCAGCGCCGGGCGGTCGGTGAGCCGCGCGGGCCTGATCGAGCCGGCTGCGTCCTTCACTTCGCGATGAGCTCCAGCATGAGCCCATGCAGCCGCCGATCCGCGGTCAGCTCGGGGTGGAATGCGGTCGCCATCACGCGCCCCTGGCGGACGGCGATCGGGCGGCCATCCTGGTCGCGTGCCAGCACCTCGACATCCGGGCCTACCTTGCTGATCAGCGGGGCGCGGATGAAGACGCCGTGCAGTGGCTCGTCACCTATGGCGGGGATGGCCAGATCGGCCTCGAACGAGTCGAGCTGGCGCCCGTAGGCATTGCGCTGGACGGTGATGTCGAGCAGGCGCAGGACCGGCTCGTCCCCGTCGGCGATTCGATCTGCGAGCAGGATCATGCCGGCGCAGGTGCCGTACAGGGCGGCGCCGCCGCGTGCCAGGGCCACGATCGGATCGCGCAGCCCGTAGAGGTCGATCAGCCTCCGCATGGTGGTTGACTCGCCGCCCGGCAGGATCAGGCCGTCAAGGCCCACCAGGTCGCGCGGCAGGCGAACCTCGATCGGCTCCG
>JBKKBV010000047.1:0-6678 GCA_046713375.1 Candidatus Limnocylindria bacterium | reverse complement strand
CGTTCTGCATCCTGCTCACCGATGCCGTCGACGATCGATCGCGGGAGCGGCTCGAGGTGGTCCGCGGCTCGAGCGACGGATTCGAGATCGCCGAGGCCGACCTGCGCCTCCGCGGCGCCGGCAACGTCCTCGGAACCCGCCAGTCCGGCCTGCCACCGCTGAAGGTGGCGTCGCTCTTCGAGCCGAGGCACCTTGCACTCGCGGAACGAGCCGGCGCCCTGGCGCGTCGCCTTGTGAGCGCCGATCCCGCGCTCGCATCGCGGCCGGAGCTGGTCCGCATGCGCGACGACCTGGCTAGCGCCGAGGACGAGGGGGACGCGGCCTGATGCGCGTCATCGCCGGCACGGCCCGCGGCCGGCCATTGGTCGCACCCCGCGGCGCCCACACGAGACCGATCACCGACCGCGTGAAGGAGACGCTGTTTGGGATCCTGGCCGATCGGGTGGTCGACGCACGCGTCCTCGACCTCTATGCGGGCAGCGGATCCGTCGGGATCGAGGCGCTGTCGCGCGGCGCCGCCAGCTGCGACTTCGTCGAGCATGACCGTAGGGCGATCGCCGCCATCCGCGAGAACCTGGAGCGCGCCGGCGTCTCGGAGCACGCATCGGTCCACGCCATGGATGTGATGCGTTACCTGGAGCGCTCCGAGGACGACCGCTTCGGGCTCGTCGTCATGGATCCGCCGTACGAGGAGCGTGCTATCCTCGCGCCGCTCGAGCGGCTGGTGACCGTGACGGCGCCTGGGGCGACGGTGGTAGTCAAGCACCACTGGCGCACATCGATCCCGGAGCCGCCGGGCCTCGTACGCTGGCGTGAGCGCCGATTCGGCGAGACGACCCTGACCTTCCTGGCCGCGACCGACCAACCCGATGGAGTGGAGGAGTGATGAGCCGCATCGCGGTCTTCCCCGGCTCGTTCGACCCGATGACGAACGCGCACCTCGACGTCGGGCGCCGGGCCGCCGCGCTGTTCGATCGGCTGGTGGTCGGCGTCCTGAACAACCCGCGCAAGTCGCCACTCTTCACCGTCGACGAGCGGATCGCCCAGATTCGGGAGGCGGTCGCCGGCTTCGGGGCGAACGTGGAGGTCGCCGGGTTCGACAGCCTGACGGTCGAGTTCGCGCGGGGCCACGACGCCCAATTCATCGTGCGTGGCCTCCGCGCTGTGAGCGACTTCGAGGCCGAGCTCCAGATGGCGCACACCAATCGCAAGCTGCAGCCCGGCGTCGACACCGTCTTCCTGATGTCGGCCCTCGACTACGGCTACCTCTCCAGCAGCCTGGCCAAGGAGGTCGCCCAATTCGGCGGCGAGATCGCCGACATGGTGCCGGAGCCGGTCGCCATTGCGCTGCGGACGCGCTTCTCGACGCCGGACTGAGGGCGCGGACGCGAGACTATAATCCCGCCACGAACGAGACGTCGCGGGAGGTTGCAGCCACGGACATCATCTTCCTTGTTGAGCGGTTGGAGTCGCTCGCCGCCAGCGCCAAGAAGCTGCCCCTCACCAACAACGTGGTGCTCGATCAAGCTGCGATCCTCGAGCTGATCGACCAGCTGCGAGCCGCGGTTCCGCCCGAGGTTGCCCAGGCCCGGCGCGTTACCGAGGAGGCGACCCGCATCACCGAGCGCGCACGCGAGGAGGGCGACGCGGTCATCGCACGTGCGCAGGAGCAGGCGGCCCGCATGCTCGAGGACCGCGAGCTGGTGCAGATGGCCAAGCAGCGGGCGGAGGAGATCATCGACACCGCCACGCGCGAGGCCGCCGACATCCGCCGCGGCGGAGATGAGTACGCCGCCGGCGTGCTGATCCGGCTGGAGGGCGAGTGCATCAAGGCGCTGACCAGCATCAAGCGCGGGATCGACATGCTCGATGAGCGCTATCGCCCGCCTCGTCCTGACACCGACGTGACCGATCCTGCGCAGTCCGAGGTCGAGTCCGAGGCGATGGGGTCCGTCGCCGGGTCGTGATCATGTTCAACGTGGCGGGCATGCTCCAGGAGGCTCCAGGAGCGACTCGCGAGGTTGCCCTCCGGGATCGGTACCTCTCGGTTGGAAGTGATGTCGAGCTGGCCGGTCCGGTCGACGGGAAGGTGCGGCTGCAACGGACTAATCGCGGAATCCTGCTGCGCGGCTCGGTCGATGCTCCCGTGCGGCGCACCTGTTCGCGCTGCCTGGACCCCTTCGTCGAGACGGTGCACCTGCAGCTGGCGGAGGAGTTCCTGCCGACCCTGGACCCACAGCGCAGTCTTCCGTTGCCGCCCCCAGCGCCCGACGAAGAGGCGCTGATGATCGACGCACAGCACCAAATCGACCTGACCCCGGTCCTGCACGATGAGCTGGCTCTCAGCGAGCCGATGCACCCGCTCTGCCGCCCTGACTGTCCAGGCCTATGCCTCGGCTGCGGACGGCACTTGGACGTGGGCAGCTGTGACTGTGCGTATGACGAGCCGGATCCACGCCTGACCGCGCTGGCTCGCCTGCTCGACGGGATGCGCGACTGAGCCCGGGCCGCCTGTCCCTCCGCGGCGGATCGACGGCTATACTGCGACGTCTTTCCAATACCGATGTAGGAGTCGCGCGTGGGCGTCCCCAAGCGAAAAGTCTCGAAGGCGCGCCAGGGTGAGCGGCGATCGCACCTGGCCATCAGCGCTCCGCCGCTGGTGGAGTGCTCGCATTGCCACGAGCTGAAGCTGGCGCACCACGTGTGTCCGACGTGCGGCTACTACGACGGCCGCGAGGTGGTGGCCATCGAGCCAAACGCTCCGGCCGAAGGCCAGCGCTGAGGCAGCATCGCTGATGCGCATCGCGGTCGACGCGATGGGTGGCGATTTCGCTCCGCGCGAGATCGTTCGCGGGGCGGTGACCTACGCCGCATCCAACGCCGACGAGGTGATCCTGGTCGGTGACGTGCCTCGCATCGAGGCCGAGATCTCGGAGTTCGGCCGCGGGCACCCTGCCAGCGTCTCGTTCGTCGATGCGCCCGAGGTTATCGAGATGGGGGAGCATCCGGCCGCCGCGCTGCGTGCCAAGCGCCGCTCGTCGATCCGGGTGGCGACCGACCTGGTCCGGGACGGCCTTGCCGACGCGCTGGTCAGCGCGGGATCGACCGGCGCCACCATGGCCGCCGCCGTCTTCCGGCTGGGGCGCATCGATGGGATCGACCGCCCGGCCCTGGCCGCGCACCTCGTCACCGCCAGCGGACCGATCCTCATCCTGGACGTGGGCGCGAACGTCGATTCCGAGGCGAGCAACCTCGTGCACTACGCGGTCATGGGGTCGATCTACTCGGAGCAGGTGCTCAAGGTCTCGCGCCCGCGCGTCGGCCTGCTGAATATCGGCGAGGAGGCGGAGAAGGGGGATGCGCTGACGCGCGAGGCCTATCCCCGCCTTCAGGAGAGCGGGCTCAACTTCATCGGCAATGTCGAGGGAAACGACATGATCGGCCACGTCGCCGATGTCGTGGTGTGCGACGGCTTCGTCGGCAACGTCGTCATCAAGTTCTTCGAAGGCCTGACCAGCTACATCTTCCGTTCGTTGCGTACCGACCTCCAGCAGGGACCGATTGCGCCGTTGGCCCTCCTGGCACTCAAGCCGGGATTCGACCGCATGAAGCATCGCTTCGACTACGAGCAGTACGGTGGTGCACCCCTGCTCGGCGTCCGCGGGGTGAGCATCGTGACCCACGGGCGCGCCCGAGCGCGGATGCTCGAGAACGCCATCAGGGTCGCCTCCGAGGCCGCCGCGGCCGGCATCCCGCAGCTGATTGCGGACTGGACCCGCCAGCACCCGGCCCTCGCGCAGCGCGACACCTCTGAGCTGATCGCAGGCGGAACCGAGCCGTTGGTCGCGGGACCGGGAGGCGACGGCTGACCAGCGCGCCTTCGCGGCGACGTCGCGTCAAGCCAGGCCCCCGGCTCGAGGCGCGGCGACTGGCACTTCTTGCGCTCTTCGAGGACGAGTTTCGACCCGCCCAGGCGCTGGTGGCACTCACCCGCCTCGTGGAAGAACACGGCAGTGACGCGGAGGTGGCGTCCCATGCTCGCGAGATCGTCGGGGGTGTCATCGCCCACCGCGCGGACCTGGACGCGAGGATCGCAGTGTTTGCCCCCGCCATCCCGGTCAGCGAGCTTGGCAAGGTCGAGCGCACGATCCTCCGGAGCGCCATGTGGGAGGTGCTATACTCCGCCGCGACCTCGAGCGGGGAGACGATTCAAGACGCCGTTTCCCTTGCCCGGACCTACTCCGGGGACGCGGCTCGCCGCCTCGTGAACGGCGTCCTGGGAAGCGTTGCCAGATCATCGCCTGGAGGATCCTGACGGTGGCCGACGGAACCACGTTCGACCGACTCAAGAAGCTGATCGTCGAGCAGCTTGGCGTCGATGAAGAGGAGGTCACCCCAACCGCCTCCTTCGTCGAGGACCTGAATGCAGACTCCCTCGACCTCGTTGAGCTGATCATGAGCCTCGAGGAGGAGTTCGGCATGGAGATCTCCGACGAGGATGCCGAAAAGATCCAGAAGGTCTCCGACGCGGTCGATTTCATCGAGGAGCACCAGCAGTAACGATCGGGGCCATGGCCAGTCCGCCAATCGACGAGCTGGGTGAACGACTCGGCATCGTCCTGCGGGATCCGGAGGCCATTCGGCAGGCGTTCGTTCACAGCTCCTTCCTCAACGAGCATCCGGGCGCCGCGCCGGGGCACAACGAACGCCTCGAGTTTCTCGGCGACGCCGTCATCGGCCATGTCGTCAGCCGCCTGCTGTACGACCGATTCCCCGACGAGGACGAGGGCAGGTTGACGGCCCGACGCGCCGCGCTCGTGAACCGCGAGTCGCTCGCAGCGATTGCCCTGGGACTCGGGCTCGACCGCTACGTCCTTCTGGGACGAGGCGAGGCCGGTGGCGGTGGCGCGGTCCGCCCGTCGCTGCTAGCGGCGACCTTCGAGGCGCTCGCCGGTGTGCTGGCAGTGCGCGAAGGATTCGGTCCCACCCAGCGTTGGCTGCGCCGCATCTTTGGGTCTCTGATCACCCCACTCGGGACGGAGGAGCCGCCCAAGTCGGCGAAGAGCAGGCTGCAGGAGTGGACGCAGCGCCATCACCGCCAGAAGCCGCACTACGAGGTGACCGAGGTGAGCGGCCCTTCGCACAAACACGCGTTTACGGTCTCCGCAGTCGTCGACGGGCGCGAGGTGGGGATCGGCCACGGGTCCAGCCGTCAGCGAGCCGAGGAGAACGCGGCAGCCGTCGCGCTGATTCAGCTGATCGAAGAAGCGTTGCCCTCGAGAGGCGTCGGATGACCCGGCTGAAGGAGTTGCGGCTCCACGGCTTCAAGACGTTCGCTGATCCGACTCGCTTCGTCTTCGAGCGGGGCGTCACGGCGGTGATCGGGCCGAATGGGTCCGGCAAGAGCAACATGGCCGACGCGGTGCGCTGGGTCCTCGGCGAACAGGCGAACCGCTCCCTGCGCACCCGGCGCGCCGACGATGTGATCTTCGCGGGCAGCGAGGGCCGCCGCCCGCAGGGGATGGCCGAGGCGATCCTCACCCTGGACAACAGCGACGGCTGGCTCCCTATCGACTTCAGCGAGGTGTCGATCGGTCGCCGCGCCTACCGATCCGGCGAGACCGAATACCTGATCAACGGAGCCCGCGCTCGGCTGCGCGAGGTCGTCGACCTGCTGGCTGGGGGCCGGCTCGGGGCAAACGAGCTGGTAGTGGTCGGGCAGGGCACGGTGGACGCCGCGCTCTCCCTGCGCCCCGAGGAGCGACGCCAGCTGTTTGAGGAGGCTGCCGGCGTCAAGAACCTGCAGGTCCGCAAGAACGAGGCGCTCGTGCGGCTCGCGCGGGCGCGCGACAACCTGACCCGGGTTGGTGACCTGATCGGTGAGCTCAAGCCACAAGTTCGCCGATTGGCCCTCCAGGCCCACCACCAGCAGGAGCACGACGTCCTGGGCCACCGGGCTCGCACGCTGGTCATCGAAGTCCACCGCCGTCGGGAGCTCATCGCGCGAACGGCGCTGGGCGAGGCCCGCCGCAGGATGGCCGCAGCGCAGGCCGCCGTGGAGGCGCTGCGAGCCGAGGAGGCGGCCGGACGCGAGGCGATCGGGACCGCGGAGGCGGCCTACTGGTCAGCGGAGTCCAACGCGCGCACAGCGTCCGAGGGACGCGAGGCGGCGCGAGAAGGGCTGATCCGAGCGGAGGCGGACGCCGAGGCGATCGCTCGGAGACGCGCCGATCTCGCGCTGGTCATCTCGCGATCGCAGGCTGAGCTCGACGCCACACAGTCGGCGCTGCAGGCCGAGCCCGCGGTGACGGATCCAAACGCCGATGCGACGTGGGAGGCCGCCAGGCAAGCCGAGCGCCGCTGGCAGGCAGCCGCGGATGCGTTCGAGGCCGCGGACCGCGACGCGCTCTCCGCCGAAGAGGCGCTCAGCAGGGCGAGGGCACGCGCCGGGGCCGCGATCGCCGAGGCCGCCCGGCGCGATGAGGCCGTGGTGCGCGCCGCTGCACGGGCCGAGCGCATCGGCGAGGAGCTGGAAGCGGCGACCGTGGCGTCCGCAACGGCGGAGACCGCACTGCAGGTGGCGGAGACTGAGCTGGGGGAGGCAGAGGCTGCCGAGGCCGAGGCCATTGGCCGCCTCCAGGTGGGGGAGCGCGAGAGCGACGAGGCCCGACGGCGGGC
>JBKKBV010000046.1:0-9048 GCA_046713375.1 Candidatus Limnocylindria bacterium | reverse complement strand
CTTCACCGTCTGCATGGTGGGCGGCTTCATCACCATCGCGGCCTATTGGCTGGATGTCCAGGACCGCCCCGACCTCACCTTTCGCCAGCGGGTGGCCTGGTCGCTGGGGATCCTGCTCTTCCCGGTGGTGATTCCAGCCTACGCCCTCTTCGGCGGACCGGGCTGGCCCCGCCCGCTGCTGATCGGCGCATTTCTGCCGGCGGTGGCACTCGCCCTGGCCAGTGGTTTCGCAACGGGGCTGTTCAGCTAGACCGCGGACCTCGGCTTGCGCATGAACGCCAGCGTGGAGATGACAACCAGCGCGACCGCGGCGTGACCAGAGTCAGCAGGGCCGCCAGACCGACGAGTCGTAGCCGCATGGCCCCGGGACGCGCACGGGAGTCGATACGTTCGGTGATCCACCCTATCATCGGCCCATGACCGCCACGCATCGCGGAGTAGACGCGGCCCTGGCCTACCTGCGGGACCACGCAGACGAGCACCTCAAGGGTCTCGACGAGTTCCTGCGCATCCCATCCGTCAGCGCCGACCCTCATCGCCGCGAAGACGTCCGCCGCGCCGCGCAATGGATCGCGGAGGAGCTGACGCGCATCGGTGCCGAGCACGTGACCCTCACCGATACCAGCAGCCATCCGATCGTGACGGCCGACTGGCTGCACGCCGGCCCGGAATCCCCGACCGCGATCGTCTACTGCCACTACGACGTGCAGCCGGCCGATCCCCTCGACGAATGGGTCCGGCCGCCATTCGAGCCGCGCTACGAGGACGACATCGTCTACGCACGCGGCTCCGGCGACGACAAGGGCCAGCTCTTCATGCACCTCAAGGCCGCCGAGGCGTGGCTGAAGGGTGTTGGGACCCTGCCCCTCAACCTCCGCTTCTTCTTCGAGGGCGACGAGGAGCACGAGGCGGAGCCTTCGGAGACCTTCGTCAAGATTCATCCCGAGCTGCTCGCAGGGGACGTCTGCATCGTCTCGGACTCGGACATGCAGGACGACGACGGGACCCCCGCCATCACTTACGGCCTGCGGGGCCTAGCTTACTGGGAGGTGAAGGTCTTCGGGCCGTTCCAGGACCTCCACTCCGGGCAATTCGGGGGTGGGGTCGACAACCCTGCGAACGTGCTGGTGCGGATGCTGGCATCGCTCACCGATGGTCACGGCCGCGTCACCGTCCCAGGCTTCTACGACCGGGTGCGGGAGCTGACGCCGGAAGAACATGCGGCCTACACAGCGGTGCCCTTCGATGCGGCCGACTGGGCGGAGCGGATCAAGGTGTCTGGACCGATGGACGGCGACCAGCAGTACACGCTCCTCGAGCGCCTGTCGGCTCGCCCGACCTTCGACGTCAACGGCCTATGGGGTGGCTACTCCGGCGAGGGATCGAAGACGATCATCCCCGCCTTCGCTGGCGCCAAGATCAGCAGCCGGCTGGTCCCGGACCAGGATCATCGCGAGATTGAGCAGTTGATGGTCGACCACCTGCGGGCCATAGCCCCGCCGACCGTCCGCGTCGAGGTCAGGGTGGTCCAGGGCGGACAACCCGTGATCACGCCGCTCGACCATCCGGCGCTCGTGATCGCCGCGGCAGCGCTGGAGGAGACCTTCGGCAAGGCAGCGATCTTCCATCGGAGCGGCGGGTCCATCCCCGCGGTCGCGGCCATGGAGCGGGAGCTCGGACTGCCCTGCATCATGATCGGCTTCGCCTCGCCGAACGGGAACTTTCACGCACCCAACGAGTGGATGCCGCTGGCCAACTATCGCGGCGGCATGGACGCGCTGGTGCGACTCTGGCACGAGCTGGGTGCCGTCTCCCCCACCAACCTGCGCTCGCGGTGACCGTGGCAGGCCCTGACGATCCGTGGCTGGCGCTCGGCGCCGCAAGCCGGCTGGTCGGCGTGGCTCCCGACACGCTCCGGCGCTGGGCGGACTCGGGGCGGGTGGAGAGCTTCGTCACGCCGGGCGGCCATCGTCGCTTCCTGCGATCGGCGCTCGAGGCGATGATGAATGCGCCGCGCAGGCATCGATACGGCGTGGACCGGCTCACCGGCTCTGCCGGCACGATCTCGGGCGAGGTGCACCGCCGCATGGCGCGCAGTGGAGGGGCACCGCCCTGGCAGGCTCGCCTGAGCGCCGAGCAGCGGGCGGACTTCCGGCGCTGGGGACAGCGAACCTTCAACCTCGTGCTCGAATACGTGGCCGCCGGCAAGAAGGCAGAGCGCACCCTCCTCCTGGGTGAGGCCGAGAAGATGGGCGCCCTGTACGGGGCCGAGGCCGCGCGCGCGGGCCTCTCCCTGGCCGAGGCGGTCGAGGCGTTCCTCTTCTACCGGTCGCCGGTGCTGGAGGCGATCGCGGCGCATCTTCGCCGTCGGGCCGCCGAGCTGACCGACCTGACCACGGCGTACCGGGAGGCAACAGCGGCGATCGACGGTGTGCTCACCGCCCTGGTGGCCTCGTATCGCGAAGGCCCCAAGTAGGCGTTTCGGCGCGGCATACGCAGGAGACGAGCGACGCGTCGCTTATTCGACGATCAGCAGCTCGGTGCTGTTGGTGTTGAGGCGCTCCCCGCCGGCATCGGTGCAGACCACGATGTCCTCGATCCGCGCACCCCACTGGTCGGCGATGTAGATCCCCGGCTCAACGCTGAATGCGTGGCCGGCCACCAGCGGCTCGTCGTTGCTCTCGACGATGTACGGCTCTTCGTGGGTCTCCATGCCGATGCCGTGGCCGGTCCGATGCATGAAGGCGTCGCCGTAGCCTGCCTCCTCAATTATCCGCCGCGCGGCACGGTCGACATCATGCGCCGCAACGCCAGGTGCGACCGCTGCACAGGCTGCCGCCTGGGCCATCCGCAACACCTCGTACATGGCGGCGAAGTCCGGAGGCGGCTCACCCACGAACGCGGTGCGGGTCGTGTCGGAGCAGTAACCGGCTCGCGTGCCGCCGATGTCCAGCACCACGGCGTCGCCGGGTTCGATCACTCGCTCGCTCGGCGCGTGATGCGGGCTCGCCGAGTTCGGCCCCGAGGCGACGATCGCGAAGTCGGCTGTGTCGTGGCCCGCGGCGAGCAGCAGCTCGTTGATGCGTCGGCTGACCACCTCCTCGCTGCGGCCCGAGAGACGCTCGGCGGTGACGGCCAGCATCGCCTCGTCGGCCGCTGAGGCCGAGGCGCGGAGGCGATCGACCTCCTCTGGCTGCTTGATGCGACGCACGGCGCCGATGGCGGGACTGGCATCCACCAGCTCGGCAGGGTCGAGCAGGGCGCGCAGCCGCAGCACGAAACGCGACCACATCTGGTCCTGCAGCCCGACCCGCAGCGCCCCGCCCAGCCGGCCCTTGACCAGTCGGAAGGGATCGTCCGCCTCATCCCAGGGCACGAGCTCGATGCCATCGGCCAGCGCCCCGATGGCGTGCCGGGCAAGCGGCTCCTCGAGCCGCGGCAGGATCAGCGCGGGCGCCCCATCCACCGGCAGGATCAGGCAGGTCAGCCGTTCCAGCGCCGGGGGGCGATAGCCGAGCAGGTACTCGTAGTCGGCCGATGGCGTGACCAGCAGCGCTCCGATGCTGCGCGCTGACGCCTCGGCGGTGGCCCGCAGCAGCCGATCGGCATAGACCGTATCGGCGAAGCGCGTGCCGGCCGTGGAGATCAGGGGCATCGGGCAGAAGGTTACCCGATCGTCAGCGGCACCTCGAACGTCTGCCCGCGGTAGATCCGCCAGGCGCGAAGGGCGCGGGCGGGCGGTGCATCGGGTTCGGACAGGCTGGCCAGCAGGTAGAACGGGTCGGGATACATCGCCGTGCGACGGTCGGTCGCCGATGGCACCGCCGCGGATCGCGTGTGCGAGTGGAAGATGGCGACCAGCTCCTCGCCGGCGTCCTCGATCGCGAAGGTGATGCGCACCAGGTCGTCTGGATGAACGTTGTACCGAAGTGGCGAGGCCTCCACGTTCCGGGCGGGGTGGAACCCCGTGGCGCGCCCGGTGGCGAGCGATCCCGAGAGGAGGCCGCAGGCCTCATTCGGCAGCTCGGCGCGGGCATGGCGCATCAGCTCATCGGCGACCGATGGGGGCAGGGCAAGACCCTTCACCACAGCAACGAGCGCTCCAGCTCCTCGTCCAGGTCGTCCAGGTCGCGGTCGTAGATGCCGGTGGAGAGGTACTTCCAGCCTCCGTCGGCCAGGAGCACGACGATGCTCCCCTCTTGCATCTCGTCCGCGGCACGCAGCGCCACGTGCAGCGCCGCGCCGGAGGAGAGGCCGGCGAAGACCCCTTCCTCGCGCATCAGGCGCCGCACGCCGATCACCGCGTCGCGGTTGCTGACCAGGTAGCGGTCGTCCAGGACCGATGCGTCGAGTACCGGCGGCACGAATCCCTCGTCAAGGCTTCGAAGGCCCTGCACCTGTTCCCCGGGGAGCGGCTCCGCGGCGATGACTCGCGCGCCGGGCCGCTCTCGCTTCAGGAAGTGGCCGACACCGGTCAGCGTCCCGCCGGTTCCGAGCCCCGCCACGAACAGGTCGACCTCCGGGACGGCTTCCAGGATCTCCGGTCCGGTCCCCTCCTCGTGAGCGCCTGGGTTGGCGGAATTGCCGTACTGGTACGGCATGAAGAGCGAGGCGTCGGTGGCGCTCAGCTCCTGCGCCAGACGGATGGCGCCATTGGAGCCCTCCGCCCCGGGCGACGGCACGATCTCGGCGCCGTACAGGCGCAGCAGCTGCTCGCGCTCGACGGAGGTGTTGTCCGGCATCACGATCCGTACCGGGTGCCCCATCAGCCGGCCGATCATGGCCAGGCTGATGCCTGTGTTCCCCGAGGATGGCTCCAGGATGGTCTGGCCGGGCTGCAGCGCCCCGGACTCGCGTGCCTCCGCGAGCATCGCCAGCGCGATTCGGTCCTTGACGGATCCCGTCGGATTGGCGCCCTCGAGCTTGGCGTAGAGGCGAATGCGTGGAGATGGAGCCAGGTGCGACAGCTCCACCATCGGCGTGCTGCCGATGGTGGAGACCAGGTCGCGCATCGGGCTAGCGGCCGCCTCCGGCCATGGCCGGCAGCAGGATGACCGTGTCGTCCGGCCCGACCGGCGTCTCGAGCCCGTCGCGGTAACGAACGTCCCGGTCGTTGACATACACGTTTACGAAGGGGGACAGCTCACCATCCGCCGTGACGCGGTCCCGGAGCGCAGGGTAATTGGCGAACAGGTCGGCGAGGACCTCGTCTACGGTCGCCCCGTTGGCGGCGAGGTTGCGACTGCCGCCGACCGTCTCACGCAGGACCGGCGGGATGCGTACCGTGCTCACTGGATCGTCCCCTCCCCGCAAGCCGGGCAGGCGGGGTCGCGCCAGATCCTGACCTCGCTGAACTCGGTCGACATGGCGTCGAACATGAGCAGCCGCCCGGCCAACGTCTGCCCAACGCCAAGGAGGAGCTTGAAGACCTCGTTGGCCTGCAGCAGGCCGGCGATCCCCGGCAGAACCCCCAGCACACCGGCGATATCGCACGCCGGCGCCAGCTCGGGAGGCGGCTGGGTCGGGTACATGCAGCGGTAGCACGGCCCCTCGAATGGGACGAAGGTGGTGACCTGGCCGTCCCAGCGGTAGATCGAGCCGTGGACGACAGGCTTGCGCAGCCTGACCGCCGCGTCGTTGAGCAGATAACGGGTGTCGAAGTTGTCGGTCCCGTCAACGATCACGTCGTAATCAGCAATCAGCCGCTCCACGTTGTCCGCGTCGAGACGCTCGCGGTGCTCAACCACGTTGGTCTCCGGATTGAGGGCGCCAAGGGTCATGCGGGCGCTCTCGGTCTTCGGCATCCCCACCCGGTCGGAGGTGTGCAGCACCTGGCGCTGGAGGTTGCTCTCGTCGACCACGTCGTCGTCGACCAGGCCGATGGTGCCGATCCCCGATGCAGCCAGGTAGAGCGCCGCGGGCGAGCCCAGGCCACCGGCACCGATCAGCAGCACCTTTGAATCCAGCAGCTTGCGCTGCCCGACCTGCCCGATCTCGGGGATCAGCACCTGGCGGCTGTAGCGCCGCTGCTGGCCGGGGGTGAGCAGCTGCGCGGGCGCCTCCCATGCCCCGCCCAGCCGGCGCCAGTCGAGGAGCGACCCTCGCAGGTTCGCGACGTTGGTATAGCCGTTCTGCACCAGCCAGGCCGATGCGCGCAGCGAGCGGGCGCCAACCGCGCAGTGGACCAGCAGCGGCGCGTCGCGGTCAGGGGCGACCTCCCCGATCCGCGACGGAAGGTCGGCCAGGGGAAGGAGCGTGGCACCAGGGATGTGGCCCTCGTTCCACTCGACCTGCTCGCGCACGTCGAGGATCCGCCAGCCCGATGCGGCCAGCTCGAGCGCCTCGGCGGCGTCCACCTCGCGGAAGGGAGTCGCTGGTCGCAAGGTCAGCCGACCGCCTCCGCCTCGGCGGGCCAGGCCACCTCGCCGCCGCGAACGGCGCCCTGCAGCACCTTGTAGGCGAGCAGCGCGCACTTGAGCCGTGCCGGGCCGATCGGAACGCCCAGCTCGTCGAGCATGTCCTTCGGATTCATGTCGCGCACTTCGTCGAGGGTCTGCCCGCGCAGCCCATCGGTCAGGATCGAGGCCGATGCCTGGCTGATGGCGCAGCCGCGCCCGTCGAACGCCACGTCCGCGATTGCCTTGCGGCCCGCGTCGAGGACCAGGCTCATGCTCATCTCGTCGCCGCAGGTCGGATTCGAATCGGCGAAATGCAGATCGTGTGGATCCAGGGTCCCCTTGTTATGGGGATTGCGGTAGTGCTCCAGGATGAAGTCGCGGTACAGGTTGTCCATCGGCTCAGCCCGCGAAGAGGGTCTGCGTGGCTCGCACCGCTGACGTCAGGGCATCGACGTCGTCCAGGTCGTTGTAGACGTAGAAGCTGGCGCGGGTGGTGGCCGGAATGTCGTAGCGCAGCATCACCGGCTGGGCGCAGTGGTGGCCGGCCCTGACCGCCACACCCTCGCTGTCGAAGACGGTCGCGACGTCGTGCGGGTGGATCCCGTCCAGCACGAAGCTGATCACTCCGGCGTGGGTGGCCGCGTCATCGGGGCCGAAGCGGCGGACACCCGGTATCTCACCCAGGGCTGGCCACGCGCGCTCGAACAGGTAGCGCTCGTGCTCGCGCACGGCATCCATGCCCAGGTTCGTCAGATAATCGATCGCCGCCCCCAGGCCGATCGCCTCGACGATCGCCGGCGTCCCCGCCTCGAACTTGTAGGGAACCTCGTTCCACTCGGCACCTTCCATGGTGACCTTGATGATCATGCTGCCGCCGGTCATGAAGGGCGGCATCGCGTCGAGTAGCTCGCGCCGGCCCCACAGCGCTCCGATCCCAGACGGGCCGAGCATCTTGTGGCCGGACAGGGCCAGGAAGTCGCAATCAAGCGCGACCACGTCAATCGGCATGTGCGGAGCCGCCTGGGCAGCATCCACCAGCACCAGCGCGCCTGTGTCGTGGGCCATGCGGATGATCTCGGGCAGCGGGTTGATGGTGCCCAGCGCGTTGCTGACCGCCGCCACCGCCAGCAGCTTCGGCCCTTTGGCCAGCTTCTCGCGCAGATCGTCCAGGTCGAGACGGCCGTCGTCGGTGATCGCCACGTAGTCGAGCGTGGCACCCACCTCGGCGGTCAGCTGTTGCCACGGCACGATGTTGGCGTGGTGTTCCAGCTGGGTGGTCACCACGCGGTCGCCGGAATGCACGTTGCTGCGACCCCAGCTGTAGGCGACCAGGTTGATGGCCTCGGTCGCGTTCCGCACGAACACGATCTCGCGCTTGCTGGGTGCACCGATGAAGGCCGCCACCTTGCCGCGTGCCGCCTCAAACAGGCCCGTGGCATCCTCGGAAAGCTCATAGATGCCGCGGTGCACGTTGGCGTAGTGATGGGAGTAGGCATCGGCCATCGTCTCCACCACGCTCCGCGGCTTGGGCGCGCTGGCCGCCGCGTCAAGGAAGACCAGCCGCTTGCCGCTGCGCGTCGGCCGGTCGAAGGCCGCGAAATCCGAGCGCAGCACCGTCCCGGAGAAACCTCCGGGGGTGATCGCCTTCAGTGCCGGCTCAATAGCCATCGATCTATCTTAGACGTGCTCCGCCACCGGCTCGGCGACCTCGTCACCGACCCCCGATGGCAGGCCGACCTGCTCACGCACCCAGTCGTATCCGTTCGCCTCGAGCTTGTGGCTGAGCTCCTCGCCGCCCGACATCACCACCCGGCCGTCGAGCAGGACATGTACGAACTGCGGCTTCACGTAGTTCAGCATGCGCTGGTAGTGGGTGATCATCAGCACCCCCATCTCCGGCGAGAGGGTGGCGTTGATGCCCTCCGCCACGGTCCGCAGCGCGTCGATGTCCAGTCCGGAGTCGGTCTCGTCGAGGATGGCCATCCGGGGGTTGAGAACCGCCATCTGGAGCATCTCCAGGCGCTTCTTCTCACCACCGGAGAAGCCGTCGTTCACGTAGCGGGCCGCCACAGCCGGATCCATGTGAAGGAGCGCCATCTTCTCCTCCATCAGCTTGCGGAACTTTGCGAGCGGGATGCCGGTGTACTTGATGGACTGCTCCCCCGACTCGTCGACCGGCTTTGGATGATGGACCGCGTTGTAGATGTTTCGCAGAAAGCTCGCCACCGTGACACCCGGGATGGCGCTCGGGTACTGGAAAGCCAGGAACAGCCCCAGCCGCGCCCGCTTGTCCGGCGGCATCCCCAGCGCCGTCGGGCCACGCAAGAGATCCTCGCCGGCCCAGGTGATGCTGCCTGCATCGACGTGGTAGTCGGGGTGGCCCATCAACGTGTATGCGAGGCTCGTCTTGCCCGAGCCGTTTGGCCCCATCAGCGCATGGACCTCGCCGACCTTTACCGTCAGCGACAGGCCCTTGAGGATCTTCTTCTGTCCGATGCTGACCTCGAGGTCGCGGATCTCCAGCTCGTCGGTCATACGCTTCTGCTTCAGCTCCTGCTCAGTTCGGGGGTGGGGTCGCGGCCGATTTGGCCGCGGTGGACTTAGTGTGAGCCGCGGCCCCCCGGCGCCGCCCGGCAGGTGGATACGGCGG
>JBKKBV010000045.1:0-4014 GCA_046713375.1 Candidatus Limnocylindria bacterium | reverse complement strand
TGGTCACCACCCTCACCAAGAAGATGGCCGAGGACCTGGCCGACTACCTGGCCGAGCTGGGGATCAAGGTGCAGTGGCTGCACAGCGAGGTCGACACCCTGGAGCGGGTCGAGATCCTGCGCGACCTGCGGCTGGGGGTCTACGACGTGCTGGTCGGCATCAACCTGCTGCGTGAGGGCCTCGACCTGCCGGAGGTGACGCTGGTCGCCATCCTCGACGCCGACAAGGAGGGCTTCCTGCGTTCCGGCGGCTCGCTGATCCAGGTCATCGGTCGGGCGGCTCGCAACATCGGCGGCCGCGTGATCATGTATGCCGATCGCGAGACCGATTCGATGCGCG
This sequence comes from Candidatus Limnocylindria bacterium, assembly GCA_046713375.1. GTDB lineage: Bacteria > Chloroflexota > Limnocylindria > QHBO01 > QHBO01 > CF-167. Next base: position 3,675 of record JBKKBV010000045.1, on the reverse strand, counting down.
CCGCGATCGAGGAGACGAGCCGTCGCCGCGAGCGCCAGGTCGCGTACAACACGGAGCACGGGATCGTGCCCGAGACGATCATCAAGGAGATCCGCGACATCAACTCCGGCCTGCGCCGCGTCGCCGAGGAGCGCACCGGGCTCGACGTGGCCGGCAAGGAGCCAGAGGAGCTGGCCGCGATGATGGGCCGGCTCGAGGCGCAGATGAAGGAGGCGGCGCGCAATCTGGAATTCGAGCGCGCCGCGGCGTTGCGCGACGAGATCCTCCAGCTGCGTCGCCTGCGGGAGGAGCTGGCCGCGGCGCCGGGGAGCATTCCCGCCGACGTCTACGCGGCGGCTGCCCAGGCGGGGGAGTTTGGCGGCGAGCCACGACGGGCGCAGCGCGAGGTCTTCAGCACGGCGGCACGGCCGAACATCATTGCTGCCGGATCGCGGCGCCGGCCACCCCGCCGTCGCCGGCCGTAGGCGAAGCCATGGCAGGCACCATGCCCCACGCGATCTTCGTTGAGACGGGGATCGACGACGGCGCCACGGTCGCCGCCTACGCGGCCGAGCTGCCCGGTTGCGCCGTCTTCGCCGCGTCCGACACCGAGGCCACCAACGAGATGCCTCGCCGGGTGGCGCGATTCGTGGACTGGCTCCGCGCCGGCGGCGAGGAGGCCCCAACCTTCGTGGGTGACAACTGGTATGAGGTGGAGCGCGCCGCGGCCGCGGACGGCAAGCGGGCCGCGTTCAGCCTCGATGACCTGCCGCCCGGCGAGGACGAGTTCGGCCGCTACCTGCACTGGCTGGAGCTGGCGCGCGAGCTGCTCGCCGATTGCCTCGACGTGGCCGGGAAGGCGGCACCGATTGATGCCCTCGAGCGAATCGCGCAGCAGGACCTCCTGCTGGCCTCCCAGCTGGGCCTGGCGCCAAAGAAGCTGAGGGGGGACCCGATCGATCGCCTGTACCAGGCTCGGGATGCCCTGACCGCCGCGCTGGAGAGTGCCGGCGCCCTGGGCGACGGCGTGCGGCGCGCGGTGCGGTTGGCGATTGCCGACGACCTGCGTCTCGCCGACCAGCTGCGGGGAGCGGCCGGCTGATCGCGACGTCCAACCCCAAACGCGTTCGTCACGCGGGCGCCTGGCCGATCCCGGAGCCGCGGCGCGCGTCGCCGGGGACCGGGCTGCGCTCCCTCCAGGACGCGATGCCACGCTGCCAGGACGGATCGGCGCCGGTCCTCTCGGGTGACGGGAGCGAGCTGGCGATGCTGATCGGGCAGGCTCCCGGCTGGCGCGAGATCGAGACCGGGCTGCCGTTCGCGCACGACGCCGGCAAGCGGCTCGTCGGCTGGCTCGGCCTTGCCGGGATCAGCGTCGACGACTTCCGCTCGCGCTGGTACGTCACCTCGGTCGGGAAGTGCTACCCGGGACGCCGGCCAGGGTCCTCGGTCGATTCGCCGCCGCCGCGTGCGGAGGTGCTGCGCTGGTCGCCCTACCTGACGGACGAGGTGCGCCTCGTGGCCCCGCGGCTCGTCGCGCTGGTCGGCGGCCTGGCGCATCGGCATGCCTTCGGCCCGGACGCGCGGCTGGACGACCTCGTCGGCCGCGAGCTGGCCTGGGAGCGAGCGCCGGGGGCCACGGTGATAGCCCTTCCCCATCCGTCGGGCGCTTCCACCTGGCTGAATGATCCGGCGCGAGTCGAGCTCTGGCGACGGGGGATCGACCTGCTGGCGGCTCGCTGGCAGACGCTCGGCGCGGGTCGATGAACCGAGAGACCCGGATCGGCGTCGCGCTGGTGGCTGGCCTTGGCGCATTCGTCTTCGTGATGCTGGTGGTTGGCTCGCTGGGTGAGCCGCGCCCGGAGCTGACGGAGTACCCGGTCGGCGAGATCCTGGCGCTGGAGGATCCGGCAGCGCGCCACGGCAGCGCCGAGCTGCGGATCGTGGGCTGGTACGCCGAGCTCGCGGGCGACTGCGTCGGAGACGACGGGGGAGTGGACGCGTCGGTCGCCTGGCTGCAGCGTGATTGTCCCCTGCGCGTCCTCCTCAGACAGCAGCCGAGCGAGGATGTGACCCAGGCGGCGCTGGAACGCGACGGGCTGCGGCTGGCGGCCCCCGACGGCCGGCCCTTCCCGTCCCGGGCACAGCCGGGCGGGGCGAACCTGCGTCTCCAGCAGCTCATCTTCAACGGTCATTTCGACGACGCGGCCGCCGAGAGCTGCGTCCCGGATCGGGTCAGCCGCTGCGTCAACACGTTTGTCGTCAGCGCCTACGACGGCCTGCTGCGGTAGTGCAGAACAGAACAGGCGTTCACATCGGTCTGATATCATCGACCCGATGCCCTCCGACCGGATCGTCGTGCGCGGCGCGCGCGAGCACAACCTCAAGAACCTCGACGTGGAGATGCCGCGCGACCGGCTGATCGTGATCACCGGCCTCTCGGGAAGCGGCAAGAGCAGCCTTGCCTTCGACACCATCTACGCCGAGGGACAGCGTCGCTACGTCGAGTCGCTGAGCGCCTATGCCCGGCAGTTCCTTGGGCAGATCGAGAAGCCGGACGTCGACCAGATCGACGGCCTCAGCCCGGCGATCAGCATCGACCAGAAGGGCTCCAGCCGGAACCCGCGCTCGACGGTCGGCACCGTGACGGAGGTGTACGACTACCTGCGCCTGCTGTTCGCGCGGATCGGCCGCATGCACTGCCCGATCTGCGGACGCGAAATTGCGCGCCAGACGGTGGAGCAGATCATCGACCAGCTCTACGAGCTTCCCGAGGGGACGCGGCTGATGCTGCTGGCCCCACTGGTGCGCGACCGCAAGGGCGAGCACGAGAAGCTCCTGGCCGGCGCCAAGGCGGGCGGCTTCGTGCGCGTGCGGGTCGACGGTGAGCTCCGGGACCTGGACGAGCAGATCGACCTCGACAAGAAGTTCAAGCACTCGATCGAGGTCGTGGTCGACCGGCTCGTGGTGCGCCGGATCGATGACGATGGGAACCCGCGTCCCGATGCCGCTCGCATGGCCGATTCGATCGAGACCGCCCTCCGACTCTCCGACGGGACGCTCCTGGTCCACCTTCCTGACGATGGTCCGAAGGGAACGGACCGCCTGTACAGCGAGCGATACGCATGCCCCGAGCACGGCGGCAGCTTCGAGGAGCCGGCGCCCCGCAACTTCAGCTTCAACTCGCCGCACGGTGCATGCCCGGCCTGCACGGGGCTCGGCAACCGGCTCGAGATCGACCCGAACCTGGTCCTGCCTAACCCATCGCTCTCCCTCGCCGGAGGCGCGGTCCTGCCCTGGCGACGCATGGTGGCGACGGCATCGTGGTTCGCCACCATCCTGGATGCGGTGGCGGACCGCTATGGGTTCCGGACTGACACGCCGATCGGCGAGCTCGGCGACGAGGCGCGCGAGATCCTGTTGCGCGGCAACCACGGGGAGCGCGTCACCGTCCGCTACAAGTCGCGCCAGGGACAGGAGCACTCCTACTCGACCACGTTCGAGGGGGTCCTGCCCAATCTCGAGCGCCGCTATCGCGAGACCAGCTCGGAAGCGACCAAGACCGAGATCGAGCGCTACATGACGCAGCGGCCGTGCCCGACCTGCGGCGGCATGCGCCTCAAGCCCGAATCGCTCTCGGTGACGGTCGGCGATCGGAACATCATCGAGACGACCCGGCTGGCGGTGACCGATGCG
>JBKKBV010000044.1:0-8999 GCA_046713375.1 Candidatus Limnocylindria bacterium | reverse complement strand
CGCCCGCACCGATCCGTCGACATCGCGCACGATGCGCCCATAGCCGCTCGGATCGGCCGGGCGGAAGGCGAGCAGCGCGATGCAGGCGTCTGCCGCGGTCCGCACGGTGACGAGCTATGCGAAGAGGGCGGCCGGCACCAGGGGGGCGTCTCCCATCGCCACCACCACCTGCTTGGTGCCCGGGCCGAGCTGCTCGAGGCCGATGCGCACGGCATCGGCCGTACCCTTCGGCGGCCCCTGGCGAGCGATCGTCACGCGGCCGTCGAGTACCGCCTCGACCTGGTCCGCGTCATGCCCCACCACGACGACCCGCTGCTCGATGCCGGCCTCGGCGAGCGAGGCGAGGACATGCTCGAGCATCGGCCGTCCGGCCAGGGGGTGCAGCACCTTCGGCAGGCTGGAGCGCATGCGGATGCCCTGTCCGGCGGCCAGCACGACCGCCGCTTTCCCCGTCACGATCGTTCAGGCTCCTCGTCGGAGGCGAGCGCGATCATCTCGATCTCCAGCAGGGCGCCCTTCGGCAGCGCCTTGACCGCGATCGTCGAGCGAGCCGAGAAGGGCGGTGAGAGGTGACGGGCATACACCTCGTTGACCGCCTGGAAGTCAATCATGTCGGTCAGGAAGATGGTGGTCTTCACCACCCGGTCGAAGCTCGATCCGGCCTCTGCCAGGACCGCGGCGAGGTTGCGCAGCGCACGATCGGCCTGGGCCGCCACGCCATCGACCAGCGCGCCATCTGAGGGCTCGGCCCCAATCTGGCCGGACGTGAAGACGAACCCGCCGACGCGGATCGCCTGGCTGTAGGGGCCGATCGCGGCGGGCGCAGCATCGGTATGGACAGGTTCGCGGACCGTCATGGCTCGTTTATCGGGCATCGGCCCTTCGATCATCCCATGCTCGGCGCCGAGGCGCCAGCATCCAGCGGCGGCTCGCCAAGCTCCAGGATCTCGGCCGGCTCCCGGCGCAGGCGCGTCAAGGTGACTCGCACACCGCTCTTTTGGAGGCTCGCGACGAGGGCCGCAGCGCGCTCGGCGTCATCGGTCAGCGCGAAGACCGTGGATCCCGAACCCGTCAGGCGCGGCTCACCTCCGGCACCCGAGATATGCCGCATCAGGTCCCCCAGCTCGGGTCGCAGGCGCAGGGCAGGCGCCAGGAGGTCGTTGCTTGCGGGGCGATCGGCAGCCAGGTCCGCCGGGTAAAGCTCGCTGAAGACGGCTGCGGTCGACAAGCGGAAGGCGGGGTGCGCCAGCACCGCATGATCCAGCGCGGGCGAATCCATGGGTGCCACCAGCTCCCCGATGCCGGCCACGCGGGCGGCCGCGACCCTGGCAGCGAAGAACGGCACGTCCGCGCTGAGTTCCGAGAGCGTGACGAGCTCGCCCGGAGTCGCCCCATCTGGCGCACCCGCGGCCCTGCGACCAAGGCGCCAAGCCGCCGCGGCATCCGACGAGCCTCCGCCCAGCCCTGCGCCGGAAGGGATCCGCTTCTCGAGCGCCAGGCAGACCAGCTCGGGTTGCGCCCCAGTCGCTGCCACCAGGCCACGCCAGGCGAGATTGCCCTGGCCGAGGGGAATGTCCTCACCTGGCGACGCCTCGACCCGCAGCCCGGGAGCACCTGGCATGAGCAGCAGGCGATCGGCGAGCTCCAGCAACACCATCTCCGTCGCGAGCAGGTGGAATCCATCCGGCCTCCGCCCCACGACCCGCAGCGAGAGGTTCAGCTTTGCCGGGGCCTCGAGGCTGAGGGGCGTCAATCGTCGCCGGGCATGGGGGTCGCCAGGAGCGCGGCGAGATGGCGGTTGAGGCAGTCCCACTCACCGAGGGAGAGCGTCTGCGCTCGGCGCTCCGAGTCGATGCCGCAGGCAGCGAAGGCATCGGCCAACGTGGTCCGCGGAACGGGAAGCTCCCGCCCGAGCGCGTTGTGGAGCTGCTTGCGCCGCTGGCGGAATCCCGCCTGGACCAGCCGATAGAACGGCTCTCGTCCCGGCCCCGCCGGGACCTGGGGGGTGAGGCGGCGGCGCAGACGCAAGATGGCTGAGTCGACATCGGGCGCCGGCTCGAAGGCGGCCGCCGCGACATGGCCCACCACCTCCGCCTCGGCCACGTTCTGCACGAAGACCGACAGGTAGCTCATCTGGCCGGGGGCGGCGGCGACCCGCGCGGCGACCTCGGCCTGCACCAGCAACACCGCCAGCTGGGGCGGGCGATCGCCCTCGAGAAAGGCATGCAGCAGCGGGCTGGTGATGTGGTACGGGATATTGGCCACCAGCTTGAAGTCCTCACCCGGGAAGCACTCGCGCGGGTGGATGGAGAGAGCATCGGCCTCGATCAGCTCGAAGCCGGGTAGCGAGCCCAGCTCTCGCCGCAGGTATGCGGCCAGGCGCGGATCGAGCTCCACCGCGAGCACGGTTGCGCCCGCCGCAAGGAGGCGGCGGGTCAGCACCCCGAGCCCCGGGCCGACCTCCACGACGCGGTCCCCCGGTGCCAGCTCGGCAGCAGCCACGATCGCGTCGAGAGCGGCGCTGTCCGTCAGAAAGTTCTGGCTGAGGGCCTTGCGCGGGTGGAGCCGCTCGGTGACCAGGAGGCGGCGCAGCTGCCCCGGCGTCGGAGGCACCAGCCGCTCGGGCGCGAGCGGGCCGCTCACGAGTCGGACCACGCCAGGGACAGGTTCGGGATCGCCTCGAGCGCCGGCCCCGCACGATCGCCTGCGAGGAAGCGGAATCCTGCGGCGGCCCCGATCATGGCCCCGTTGTCGGTGCACCACGCCGGCGGCGGCACGATGAGCGGTAGGCCGAGCGCGTCGAGCCGGTCACGCAGGACGCTGCGCAGCGACTGATTGGCGGCCACTCCACCACCAATCGCCACTGCGGCGACGGCATGCTCGTCCGCGGCGGCCACCGTCTTGGTCGCCAGCGCGTCGACCACCGCCTCCTCGAAGGCTGCCGCAAGGCCGTCGATCGGGATCGGGGCGTTGCGATCCCTGTAGCCGGCGACCTCGCGCAGGACTGCCGTCTTCAGGCCCGAGAAGCTGAAGTCGTACGGGCCGGCGGTGCGTGCCCGCGGGAAGCGGGTCGCCGCCGTCGCCCCCTGGGCGGCAGCGCTGATGGCGGGGCCGCCCGGATATGGCAGGCCGAGCAGCCGCCCGACCTTGTCGAAGGCCTCACCCGCCGCGTCATCGACGGTCTGACCCAGCAGCCGATACCTGCCGTGATCGTGCATCAGCACCAGCTGGGTGTGCCCCCCGCTGACCACGAGGCAGAGCAGCGGGAATGGCGGCTCGGCGCGGAGTGGATCCTCGGCGGGAGCATCGGTCAGCCAGTTGGCGTAGATGTGGCCCTCGATATGGTTGACCCCCATCAGCGGCAGGTCGTGGACGACGGCCAGCGCCTTGGCCACATTGACCCCGACCAGTAGAGAGCCGATGAGGCCAGGGCCATAGGTCACGGCCACCGCATCGAGGTCATCCCAGTCGACGTTGGCCTCCGCCATGGCAGCACGAACAGTCGGCACGATCCAGCGCAGCTGCTGGCGCGCCGCCACCTCGGGCACGATCCCCCCGGTCGCCGCGTGCAGGGCGATCTGGGTGGCGACCTGGTTCGAGCCGATGCGCCGGCCACCACTCACCACAGCCACCCCGGTCTCGTCGCAGCTCGTCTCGATGGCGAGCACCCGCGGCCCGCTCACCGTGCGTCGTCCTCCAGGGCGCGAGCCCGCTCCGCCGCCAGCACCGCCTGCATCACCGGACCGACCAGATCGGGGGTCGTCATCACCAGTGCATCCTCGCCGTTATCGCTGTAATACGCGACCCTGCGCCCGGTGCCATTGAAGCCGAGAGACCGATACAGCCGTTGGGCAGCCTGGTTGCTGATCCGCACCTCCAGGGTCATGCGCGCCGATCCAAGCTCGATGGCTACCTCGGCAAGTTGAAGGAGGAGGCGTCGCCCGATCCCTCGCCGCCGGTGATCGGGATGCACGCCGAAGGTGGTGATGTGCGCCTCATCGACCATGAGCCAGATGCCCCCAAAGGCCACCACGCGCTCCGCCAGGCGCGCCACCCGGTAGTGCGCAAGCCGATTCGCGGTCAGCTCCTGCTCGAACGCAAAGGCGGGCCACGGCGAGCTGAAGCTGAGCCGCTCGATCTCGAGCACGGCTGCGACATCGGCCATGCGCATTGGCCCGACCACCAATGGCGCGCTCACGGCCATCGGCTCTCCGCCTCCGAGGATGGGACGCCGCGTGGCGCCCGCAGATACCACGGCTCGAGCCGCGCCAGGTCGTCCCCACCTGGATCCAGGCTGAGCCGGAGGGCCGCCATTCGCGCGACGGCGGGAGCGGCCTCGCGCGGCGGCAGTGTGCCGGACAGGCCGAAGGCCAGGGCAAGCTCGGATGGAGCCGACAGCAGCGACCCACCGACCAGTGCCCGGAGATCGGCTGCCGCGACGATCTGCGGCTCAGAGGTGCCGCGCGTGAGCAGGTAGGCGTCCTGGGCCCCGGCGCGGGTGACCGCCGCCGCGGCGCGCGGCTCGGCCTCGAGCCAGGCCTCGAGGCTGGGGACGCCGACCACCGGCACATGCAATGCGAGGGCCATCCCCTTGGCCAGGCTCATCGAGACGCGCAGGCCGGTGAAGGAGCCGGGTCCCACACCGACAGCCAACGCCGTCGCCTCGCGCAGGTCCCGCCCCGCACGCGCCAGCAGGACGAGCAGGCGAGGCAGCAGCTCGCTCGCCTGGCGTCCCTCGCCGGCCCAGCCGTCGGCTGCGAGCGCGACACCGTCCGTTGAGGCCAGCGCGAGCGACGGGTCGCTCGAGGCGCTCTCGATGGCGATGATCATGGCTTCGTCAGCGCGTCGTCGGCGAGCCGCAGGTGAGCGGCGCCGACCGCCCGCCAGCTGATGCGCCGATGGTCGCTCCCGTCCGGCTCGGGCAGCAGTGTCAGCTCCAGCCGCTCGGCAGGAAGGCGATCGGCGAGCCGATCGGCCCACTCCACCACCGCCACCCCCGCGGCCTGCCGATCGTCGAAGAGGCCGGCGGCGACGGCCTCCTCTGGATCGTCGAGGCGGTAGGCGTCGATGTGAAAGAGGGGCAGCCGGCCGGCATGCTCATTCATGAGCACGAACGTCGGACTGTTGACCACGCTGGTCACCCCCAAGCCCTCAGCCACACCCTTGGCCAGCTCGGTCTTGCCGGCTCCCAATGGGCCGATGAGCGCCACAAGGGCCCCCGCATGCGCGTGTGAGCCGAGAGCGTGGCCGATCGCCCTCGTCTCCTGGGGCGCGGCCGTGCTCAGACTTCCCTGGCCTTGCATTTCCGAAGGATACGGGAGCGGCCGCTCAGCGGGCTTCGGGCAGCACCGTGGCCTCGATGTTGGCCAATGGGACCGGGGCAAGCCTGCCATCCTCGAAGCGCACCAGCGCCATCCGGGTGGGGATCCCCGATTGGGCGGCGTGCATGTCATCCAGCAGCGCGACCAGCACGCCACCCCGCCCCTGGAATGGGCGGCGATGTGCGATCACGCGATCCCCGACCGCGGCCAGCGCGCGACGCGTCGGCAACGGAGCCGCGTCGTAGACGTAGAGGAGGGCATCGGCCCCGAACAGGCTGGCGACGCGGCCGGCGTGGGTGCGGAACCATCCGAACAGCTGGGGATCGATGCCGACCTTGCCAAACCCCTCCACCAGCAGGATTCCGAACGAGCCGGTCACGCCGCCCGCCTCGCGCCGGCGGCGCTGGATCGCCTCGAAGTCGCGCAGCTCCTTGTCCAGCACGCCGCCGAGCACGATGCCGGCGACGCCCATCGCCCGGGCCCGGGTCAGCGTCTCGGCCGAGGCCCGGGATCCCCCGACCAGGATCTTGCCCGTGGCGCCGGCGTCGATCGCGGCCGCCCGGAGCTCGTCGCCGGGATTCGGTACCCCGACAACCAGCTCGCCGTGCACCGCCTCGCCGCTTCCCCCGACCCCATGCAGCCGGGCGGCGGGGACCTCGATCACCAGCGACCCCTCCTCGACCGCGCGCACCCGACCGCGAACGTGGCCGATCACCGTCTCCTCGGCGCCGAGCGGGGCGAGGAGGATCGTCCCGTCGCGTCCCGAGGCCGCCAGCACGAGGCCGGCGACCGGGGCGAGCACAACCCCACCCCCCTCGACCAGCGCGAGCGGCTGCTCGGCCTCGACCCGCTCTCCGGGCCGCACCACCAGCAGCTCCTCGACCTCGCCTGGCTGACGGTGCAGGGGGCGGGTGACCGGCACCCGAACCGGCGCCATCGCACCGCGACGCAGCCCGATCACTTCATCGGGCCTGATCTCGGCGCCGACGCGCACGCTGACGGCGGTTCCGCGCGGCAGGTGGATGCGATGTAGTGACGCCTCGATCATGCCGCCCCCTCGGTCGGCGGCCGAACCTCGCGCTGGAATGTGTCGCGCCAGGCGCCGAGCACCGCCCGCCGATCGTCGCTGCGCCGCGGCAGGAGGAGCGGAGCGTCGCGGGCATCCAGCACCACGCCGACAGCGCCGCCGCTGACCGATGCCCGAAGGCGGCGGGTGCGGCGCGGAGCGCCGAGACTCACCGCCGGATCGAGTTCGATCTCCAGCTCGGCTACCTGCCCACGGGGCAGCGGCACGACCTCCAGCTGACCGGGACGCACCTCGATCGGACCCAGCGAGCGCCAACCGACACGATGCACCGTCACCCGCATCGAGAGATGCCCGGTGCGACCGCCGCGTGAGACGACCGCGGCGCCGAGCGGCGTCAGCAGGTCGTCCCTCAAGGTTCCAAGCCCCTCCACGATCTCGTCGTCGCGGAGTGCGCCCAGCGGTCCCAGCGCTCCGGCCGGGTCGATCGCGACCTGCACGATGCCGATCGGCCGAATGCCATCGAGCAACAGCTGCATCGCCTGGGCCGGCAGCGGCGCGCTCGCGATCGTGCGCCCTGAGCCGATCAGCAGGTCGACCCCCTGGGGCTGCGGACCGTTGGCCGCCAGGTCGGCGAGCAGGTGCCGCGCGGCGCCGTGGACCACCGCCAGCTCCTCGTCGGTCTGGGGGATCGACCCGGGGCGGGCACGCAGGTTCTGGAGGGCATCTGCCACAGCCAGCTCGTCGAGCGCCAGGGGCAGGCTGCGGGCGATCCGCGCGGGACCGCCGGGTGCCGTCAGGGTTGGCGAAGCGAGCCCACCGAGCGCGACGACTCGACTGTCGGCCATGCCGTTCTCGTCGGCGCTGGCCCAGGTCGCGTATCGGGCGCCGAGGTCCACCCCGACCACGCGGAGCCGCGACGCGCGGGCGAGCTCGGCCACCGCGCGACCGAATCCGATCGGCGCCAGCTGGCGTGCCGCACCACGCTCGACCAGTCGCTCGATCAGGCCATCCAGATATCGCCGCAGCGGAACCAGGTTTTCGCGGTCGGCGGAGGGACGCGGGTTGGCGACCGCCCGCAGGACTCCGGGCTCAAAGAATGCCCCGACCCGCTCGGTGAGCCCCGCCGAGCCCGCCCACACGACGGGCGATCGACCGCCCCCGCGAGCCGCCGCAACGAGGCCGGCCACCTCCAGCGCGCCCTCACCCCCCTCCTCGTCAAAGCCACCGGCGATCAGCCAAGCGTCGACCTCGGCAGACTGCAGCGCTGAGAGCCGCTCGACCACGGGTCGGCCGTCATCGACCGTCACGGCCTCGACGACCACCCAGCCGGCGGCCTCGGCCGCGCGACGTGCCGCCTGCCCCGACAGCTCGGATGAGACTGCGGCGAGGGCGATGCGGCCGGGCCGGGCAGGCGTGTGGACGGCGATCCGGGGCGCATCCGCCAGCAGGGCTGCGATCCGCCTCGAGACGCGGGGATCCGCCGGGCCGGCCAGTCGAGCCGCCAGGGTCGCGATCAGCTCGTCCTCGTCCCAGCTGCTCGGCTGTGCGGCGTGCGCCGCGATCCTCCATCGGCCGAGTGCACGACCGACCACGGCCGCCTTGGTCCAGGCGGAGCCGATGTCGACCAGCAGCGACAGCTCAGCGGTGGCGCGGCCGGGCTCACGTGTGGGGGCCTCGGTCATCATCGGAGGACAGTAAGCCAATCGCCGAGCAGGAACGAGACGCGGTCGACCAGCAGCGAGAGGCGGCTGACGACGAGGAACCCCAGCCAGCCGCCGATTCCCCCGACCAGGAGCCACTGACCGAGCCTCGCGGCCCGGGTCGTCAGCCTGCCCCTGGGAGCCCCATGCAGGAATGCAAGCAGCACCAGCCCGGTGATTGCCAGCGAGACCACCTCACCCGCCAGGTCAGGCGAGGCTGCGTTGCCCCTCGGGAGGGCGGCGGCGATCTGTGGCAGGACGGTGCCGACCATGGCGCCGCCCAGGGCGAAGGCGGCGATCCCGCCGACCAGGATGGCTGCCACCGGCGCGATGGCGGGTCGGGGCAGCCACCGGGCGCCGACCAGCATCCCCACCAGGACCAGGGCGGGCACCAGCAGCAGGCGGTCATTGGGGCTCTCGACCAGGGGAACGGCCAGTCGGGGAACCAGCACGTCGCGGATCGCCAGCACGACCAGGTACCCGGTCGCCAGGCCGGCAAGCAGGTGCTGCATCAGGACGAAGAGCCGCCGTGAGCCCACCAGGTAGGACCACACTGCGATGGTCGCCAGCGCCGCCACCCAGGTCGCCACCGTCCCGCCAAGGTCGGCGCCGGCAAAACCGTTCATGACGGCTCTCGGCGGCGCGAAGGGCGCCTGCGGCGACGACCGAGTTGCCGGAAACCAGCCTCGGCCAGGACCGCCAGGGCCGCCAGCATGCCGACCAGCATCGGCAGCGGGCCGGCGATCGGCCCTGGACTGGAAGCCGATTCGGCGGAGACCTCCGCGGCGTACGCCACGCCCTCGCGCAGCGTGGCGAGAAGCGCAGTCAGCTGGCCCGAGCGCAGGTAGGGCTCGAGCTCAGGGTCGAGGAAGGTCGGAGCGATCGCCACCAATGACAGGTCGGGAAGGCGGGTCCCGACCTGCTCGACCCAACTGCGCGCCGAGATATCAC
>JBKKBV010000043.1:0-21842 GCA_046713375.1 Candidatus Limnocylindria bacterium | reverse complement strand
CCCGGCTACGTCGGCTACGAGGAGGGCGGCCAGCTGACCGAGGCGGTTCGGCGGCGGCCCTACCAGGTCGTCCTCTTCGACGAGATCGAGAAGGCCCATTCGGACGTCTTCAACATTCTCCTCCAGCTCCTCGACGACGGCCGTCTGACCGATTCGCAGGGCCGGACCGTTAGCTTCCGCAACACGGTCGTGATCATGACCAGCAACATCGGCTCGGCCATACTGATCGAGGCCGCCGAGTCGGGACCCGATGCCTTCGGCGCGGCCGCCGAAACGGTGCGCACCAGCCTGCGGGACCACTTCCGCCCCGAGTTCCTCAACCGAATCGACGAGATCATTGTCTTCAAGCCGCTCGACCAGGAGCAGCTCACGGAGATCGTCGGCCTGCTGCTCACCGGGGTGGAGCGGCGGCTTGCCGAGTCGCGCATCTCGCTGGAGGTGACCGATGCTGCCCGTGCGCAGGTCGCGCTCGAGGGCTACGACCCGCTGTACGGCGCCCGGCCGCTGCGGCGCGCCATCCAGCGTTCGATCGAGAACCCGCTCGCCAAGCAGCTCCTGGCCGGGGAGTTCCAGGCGGGCGACACGGTTCGGATCGACGCGCGCGAGGGTTCGGTGGTCTTCGAGAAGGTCGCGAGCGCGCCGCCGGAGCCGGTCACGGCGTAAAGGCACCCTCCGGGCGTTCGCGGAGCAGCTGACGCCCCGTCCAGATACATCCTGCGGCGAGCGCCGCCAGCCACACTGACACGAGGGCCCACAGCAGGGCCAGGAGCCGGGCCGTGCCGATCAGGCTCCCCAAGTCATCCAGGTCCGTGGTCTGCGCCGCGAGGACACCGACCGACGCCTGGACCGAACGCAGATCGTCCGCCACCCTGCCAAGGTCCGGCTGGAGCCTGTCAATCTCCTGCGCCACAGTGGCCGCATCAGCCGCAGAGATGGCCAGCTGATCGGCGATCTCCTCGAACGACTGAGCAACACCGGCGAACGGCCGCTGGCCGAGGATGTTGACCCCGAGGGCGCTGGCAAGCTCGCGGGTGCTCGCCTCCAGCTGGTCGAGGAGCTGAGCGGTGTCATCCATCGTCGCCCGCACGCTGTCGAGCGATCGGGTCGTGGAGTCCATGGTGCGGGCGGTGCCGTCCAGGAGCTGGCTCCCCTCGACGAGGGCCTGGACCATCGCCAGCCGGTTAGCGTCAAGTCTTCGGTCGAGGTTCCCCGTGGCGCCGAGCCCGACCAGCAGCGTGATCGCCATCGCTCCGCTCAGGACCAGACCTACCGCGCCGAACCACGTCAGCGCCGTTCCCACGCGGCGAGATCTGAGCGCGGTGGGCGGCACCTTCAGCAGGACCACCGCTAGGCCCGTTCCAGCTGACGGCGCAGCAGCACGGACCCCCCCACCAGGAGGACGACAGCCATCGCCCCCAGTGCCAGGAAATGCCAGGGGGAGCTGATCCAGCCGTAGAGCATCACATCCTGGGTGAGCGCGATTCCATGCGTGGCCGGCAAGAGGTACATGAACGGCTTGGCCATCGGCAGAAAGTAGTCGAGCCTTAGAAAGAGGCCAGTGAAGAAGACCGAGGCGAGGAGCACCAGCAGCGCCATCTGGACGACCTGGCGCTCGGTGTCCGAGAGCACCGCGATGATCACCCCCAGCCCGAGCGACGCCGCCGCCACCAGGGCAAGCGTCAGCCCCAGCAGCACCGGATCACCCAGCAACGGAACGCGCAGCACGTTGATGAGCAGCAGCGTCGTGACGACTGCGACGGCGGCGGTGATCAGCGCGCACGCGAGCACCTTGCCCACCACGACCTCGGCCGCACTCACCGGAGCGAATCGAAAGAGCTCGAAGGAGCCACGAGTGCGCTCGCGGATGAGTGACAGTGCGATGAGGCTGACGGCAATGTGCTGCAGGATGAAGGCCAGCACGGCCGCACCGAAGAAGGCAACGACCGATGGCTTGACCGGCGCGACGTTCTGCAGCTCGGTCCGGGTCGGGGCGGCAATCACCTCGGGTGGAATCTCCCATTTATCCGGGCTGCCGGCCTTGACAGCCTCCGCCATGCCCTGTCTCGCGACCTCCTCCAGGATCCTGCGGTTCAGCTCCGCCGCAAGGGCATTGACGACATACATGGCATCGGCATTCGCGATCGGATCGCTCACGTTGATCATGACCTGAACCACTGACTGCTCGCCGTCGAGGAAGCGTGTCTGAAGCGACTCCGGCGCAACGATGACAGCGTCGATCTCACGCGAACGCAGCTGCTCTTCCGCTTGACGCTTGTCAGGGACCACATCAACAACGTCGATGCCGGGGAACTCATTCGCATACCGGCCGCGCTCAGTCGGCAGCCCCGAGTCCGGCGGGACGACGATCATGGCGCGAAGCGGCGGCGCGTATCCCGAGAAGCCCAGCCCGAACAGGACCATGATCAGTACCGGCCCCACCGTCAGGCTGACGAGCGCCGCGGGGCTGCGAACGAGCTCCGTGATCTCCTTCGAGACGAACGCATGGACGCTCGCGAAGCTGCGGACGACCGGCCTCACGCGACCTCCTGGTCGTTTGCATCCCCGTTGTCCGAGCTGTGCCGCTCAACCAGCGTTGCAAACACGTCATCGAAGGACGGAACGAACTCACGTGACGATTTGACACTCGCGCCGCGAGCGACGATGGCCTCGAGGACGTCAGGCGTCGCCGTCCCGGCATCGTCCACCACTGCCTGGAAGGTCCGCAGGCCGGTCTGAACGATGCGCACCACCCCGGATTGGCCTGCCAGCTCGTTCGCGTCGAAGGGCGCATCGGTCTCGACCTCGATCGCGTGGCCGCCGAGCGCAGCTCGCCGCAGATCCTCGGGTGGAGCGAACGCGATCAGGCGTCCTTCCGAGATCAGCGCGACCTGGTCACACTCCTCCGCCTCGTTGACGTACTGGGTCGTCACGATGAGCGTCCGACCAGCTGCCTTCAGCCGATGCAGCTCCTGCCAGACGCTCGCGCGGAGAATCGGGTCGATGCCGGCGGTAGGCTCATCGAGCAACAGCACGGCGGGGTCGTGAACCAGGGTCGCGGCGAGCTCGAGCCGTCGCTGCATCCCACCCGACATCCTGGCTGCGAGACGGTTGCGGACGTCCCATAGCTCGACAAGCTCCAGGACCTCCCGCACGCGCCGGCCATGGCGGAACCAGAGCAGCCCGTAGATGCTTGCGATGAATCCCACGTTCTCCTGCGCGGTCAGGTATGGATAGAGCGTGAATTGCTGCGGCAGGTAGCCAATCTGCTCTCGTGTCTGGCGACGGAAGCGCCGAGGATCCTCTCCCAGCACCCGCACTGTCCCGGCCGTCGGCGTCAGCCCGCCGGTCATCAGCCGGATGGAGGTCGTCTTGCCAGCTCCTGACGGCCCGATGACGCCCAGCACCGACCCAGGCTCGACACGCAGACTGAGGTCTCTGACCGCATGGATGTCGCCGAAGGAACGGCCCGCGCCGTCCAATACGACCGCCGCAGACTCGTTCTGCAAGAAGGCCTCCTCCGCCGCGGCGGCATAGGATTCGTGCGTTGCGCAACGATCGTTTCTGTCTGCCTTCATGCCGGCTGCGGTTTGGGCGCGTGACATATCAAGCGGCTGACAGTCATGCCCGGCGATCGGATCGTGCAAGCCGTCTGCAACGCAGAGCACCTGCCGTCTGCCGTGGTTGGCACCAGGATTCGCTGAACCTTCCCTGGATGGGGATTCGTTCGCGCCTGTACGACGCACAAGGCGAAGACAGGGAGATCGAGCTCACGGCGGCCGCCGTCAGCGGGTTAACCGATGAACGGCTGCTCTGGGTCGACGTCGAGCAGCCCAATCCCGCCGACCTCAAGGCGATCGCAGCGGCGCTTGGGTTCCCTCCGCCGATCATGAACGCGCTGGCCGCATCGGGCGATGAGGCGAGGTTGGTTCGCGCTCCGGAGGCCATCCTGCTCACCGTCCTCTCCGTCGAGGAGCGCGACGGCCGCAGGGTGCCGGTCGCCGTCGACGTGGTCGCCGGGCGCAACGTGGTGGTGACGCTGCACCCGCAGCCGGTGTCGGCGCTGGAGGAATTCGACTCTCATGTCGGCGATGAGCAGACTCTGGGGAAGCTCGACGCCGGATCCTTCATCGGCGCGTTGGTTGACACCATGCTCGGCTCATTCCGTCGCGAGATCGAGGAGATCGAGTCGCAGGTCGACGAGCTCGACGAGACTGCCCTGCGGGGCAAGGATCCCGGTGGCTTCCTGGAGCGGGCGGTCCGGCTGAGGCGCCGCTCGGCGACGCTGCGTCGCATGCTCGTCCCGCAGCGCGAGACCTTCGGCCCCCTCGCCCGACCCGATTTCGAGCTGCACGAGGAGCTTGGACAGCCGTGGCCGGGCCTGGTGGATCGTCTCGAGAAGACGATCAGCGGCGTCGAACGCATCCGCGAGCTCCTGGTCGGGTCCTCGGACATCTACCTCGGCCGGCTGGCACAGCGATCTGGCGAGGTGATGAAGGCCCTGACGATCCTCTCGGCCGTCCTCCTGCCGGCGGTGGTTGTTGCCGGGGTGATGGGGATGAACTTCCAGCTCGGCTTCTTCGAAGATTCCAGCCACTTCTGGTTCGTCGTGGCCGCCATGTTCGGGCTGGCCGCGCTCGTGCTGGGCGTCGCGCGACTTCGGCGCTGGATCTGAGATGGCGATCCTGGCAGCCGTCTTTGGCGTCGTCGGCCGGTTCACCGGAAAGTTGCTGACGATGAGCCTTGGCTGGGCGAGCCTCCTCCTGTTCGGGCGCGTCCCGAAGGACAAGGAGATCTTCCTCGCCGCCATCACCTTCGGATCGGTCATCTGGGTGGTCCTGCTTGTCGGTGTCCTGCTGCCCGATGCCGGTGTCTTCCTGCTCTCATTCGCGCCGATCCCCGCCTGGGTGGACGAGCTTTGGATCCGGATCGCGATGCTGGCCGCGGCTGTGATCATCCCGCCCGTCCTCAGCGCCGCGACGTTGAAGCTCCTGGCAGCCAAGGATCGCCCGAAGGGAGCTGGCGCCCTGATCGTCCACCTGGCACGGGGATATCCACTGGCAGCCGGCCTGGCGCTGCTGCTCGTCTTCCTGGGCGTCATCGGTCTGGTGCGAAAGGTCGCCTCGCTGGCCAGGCGGTGGAGCGACACGCACATCCCGATCGTGGTCAAGCCAGGAGGGTACGAGCGCCTGGCGGATGACCTGGATGCGGCGATCAGCGACGCCGGCGTTGACATAACCGCGCGCGACGCGCCCGACGTCATGGTGATCCCCGGGAAGCTCCTCGCCGCGATCGCCGGGACCTCCGTCCGTGGCCTCGTGCCGGATCGGCTCGTGCGGCTGGTGGGCAAGGACGTGGAGGTGCTGATCTACCCCTCGGACGTCGCCATCTCGGGCAGGCCGGTCACCATGGCTCGAGTCCAGGCAGCGCTCGCCAGCCGGCTCACCACCACGCAGGCATGGCTCACGGCCACCGCACAGGGGCAGGCGATCGAGGACGAGCTCGCACGCGTGGCTACTCGCCGGCCCGATGGCGCCGAGCGCCGGGACGCCCTGGCCTCGATCGACCGCCACCTCGCGACCGAGGAGCTGTCTTACGACGAATGGGAGGTCCTCTACCGACAACGACTGCAGATAGAGCGCGACCTGCTGCTCGGGATTCGCCCTGGCGAGGAGATGCCGGCGGCCTCGGACACCAGCTCTGCCCAGCCCACCATCGCGACCGCTGGCCTGCTCGCCTACCTACGACGCGACCCCCTCGGGACCGGCTTCGCCGCGGTGGGCCTTGTGCTGATGGCTGTCAACGCGGGCCTGCTAGTGGCGGAGCGCCGGAGGCAGTAGCATATATTGACAGCGGTCTATATACTGGCGGCGTGAAGTCAACCGATCCCGACGTCGAGCTCCTCCAGGCGATCGCCGACCCCGTGCGCCTCTCGATCCTGCGGCAGCTGGCGGCATCCCCCGGGTCGGTTTGCGCCTGCGACTTCACCGAATGCTGCGCAGTCAGCCAGCCGACCGTCAGCCATCACCTCAAGGTGCTGCGCGAGGCCGGTGCCGTCACCACCGAGCGCCGCGGCACCTACATCTACTACGACCTGGCCCCTGACTTCGCGCGCCGCTGGAGCGGCATCGGCACCACTCTGGCCGGACTCGTTCCGCTCGCCTGAAGCAACCGACCACAAAGGAGAACCCGATGACCGACCAGATTCACGAGACCGTGCGCGAGCGCTACGCGGAGTCAGCGCTCCAGGTGCTGACCCTCGGCGAGAGTGCCAGCTGTTGCGGCGATGCCTGCTGCACCGACGGCGGCGTGAGCCCCGACCTCTACTCAGCCCTCGAGCGCGCCGAGCTGCCGGACGCGGCCGTCATGGCGTCGCTTGGCTGCGGGAATCCGATCGCAGTCGCGGACCTGCACGAGGGCGAGCGGGTCCTCGACCTGGGCTCGGGCGGCGGGATCGACGTCCTCCTCTCCGCCAAGCGGGTCGGGCCGACCGGCCGAGCCTTCGGCCTGGACATGACTGACGAGATGCTGACGCTGGCCCAGCGCAACGCGGCTGAGGCGGGCGCGGGCAACGTCGAGTTCCTGAAGGGTCACATCGAGGCGATCCCGCTCCCCGCGGAGAGCATCGACGTCGTGATCAGCAATTGCGTCGTCAACCTGGCCGCCGACAAGCCATCGGTTTTCCGCGAGATCGCGCGCGTGCTGCGGCCCGGCGGACGGATCGGCATCAGCGACATCGTCGCCGACGACACTCTGACGCCGAACCAGCGGGCCGAGCGCGGGTCGTACGTGGGCTGCATCGCCGGGGCGCTCTCATTCGGCGAGTTCGCGGCGGGCCTCCGCGAAGTCGGTCTGACCGACGTCTCCGTCACGCCGACCCACTCCGTCGCCGACGGGATGCACTCGGCGATCATCCGCGCGACGAAGCCGGCTGCCGCCTAGCGGTGCCGGCGGCGGTGTCCGGCGGGGGTCGCCCTGGCGCGGTCGCGCACCTCGCGCCGCGGTGGCGGGACGAACCGGCGGCGCCGGATCTCCACGTTTGCCGCCTCGATGATCGGCGGGAACTTGACAAAGGCAGCGTAGATCGCCACGGCGATGCCCGGCAGCACGAGCAGTAGCAGCAGCGCCAGCGGCACGCTGATGACGACCAGCAGCGGCACCACCAGCCAGGTGCCGAAGATCGACCAGAAGATCCATTCGTGAAGCGACAGGATGGCCGGGTATCGTCGGTATATGCGCTGTGCCGCGTTGTAGACCACGACTGCGCCGGCCAGGATCACGAATGCCCCAACCCACATCATGGTGAACAGGTCGCCGAAGTTGATCGGGTTGAACGGGTCGAAGAGCTTTCCCATCGGCCGCGGAGTCTAGCAGCCAGCCCGCGGCGCCGGCTCAGCCCGCGAGGCGCCTCACGGCGAGAACGGTCGCGACCGTGACCTCGGCGAGCGTCTCGTAATCCAGCGTCGCCGCCTTGTCGCTGGATCGGTGGTAGTGCGGGTTGCGGAAGTTGGCGGTGTTTGTGACCTGGATCGCCGGCAGCCGCTTGTCCCAGAAGCGGCGGTGATCGCTGCGCGAGAAGTTGCGCGCCAGTGGCACGAGGTTGAGCAGTGGCCCGATGATCGGCAGGTCGCACGGGTCGCGCAGCATCACCACCCGCTCGCGACCGATCGCGGCTGCCGCGCACTCGGCCCACACCCGCACGAGGGCCGTGGATCGACGGCGGTGGATCGCCACGACCCCGTCACCCGCGTTGTCACGGGCGCGCAGCCGCTCCATCTGTCGCGGATAGAGCATCCCAACCCCCGGCGCCAGCTTCTGCGTGTTCGGGCGCGAGTCCATGTAGCCGATGGGGTCGAACACGATTGCCGCGCGCACGCGATGACGGGTGCGCAAGAGCCGAACGAGCTCGCGGGAACCGATGAGGCCGATCTCCTCAAAATCCGGCGCGGCGAGGACGACTGTCCGTCGCAGCGTCTCAGCGCTCAACAGCCGCGCGACTTCCATGAGAATGATGACGCCCGCGGCGTTGTCGTCGGCGCCGGGCGAGTTCCAGACCGTGTCGTGGTGCGCGGCCACGACGATCGCATCGGTCTCGCGCCCTGCCTTGGTAGCGATCAGGTTAGCGCCGCGGAGCTCCGGGTAGCGCATGATCCGCTTTCTCGGCCTGCCGTCGCTCGGCTCGTCGCGCACGCCCCACTCATCGCGAAGGTCGAGCGCCTGCCGCTCGGTGGTCCAGCCGGCGTTGTGCCAGGCGTCGATGATCAGCGCATCTGCCTGGTCCATGGCCGCGGGAGCGTGCAACCGACTGCGTGGACCGGGGATGGACTCGACGAGCGCTCGCAGGCGAGCCGCAGAAACCTCCGCGCGAAGCCGCGCCGCAGCCGCCAGGAGCTCGGGAGATGGATCGGGGTAGGTCGGCTCGTTCGTACCCAGCACCGTGACAGCCTAGCGGTGGCTCCTCAGCCCGAGCCCCAGGCCAACGACCCCAGCCGTCGCTGCTGCAACGGCGAGGGACAGTCCCGTGCCGCACGGCACGCTGTAGCCGAACACCGAGAGGCATTGCGGCGGGATGGGATCGACCCCACTAAAGGGAAGAGCAGCACCAGCACCACGACCCCTGCTAGCAACGCAGTAGCCACCGTCGCGACGGTCGGCCTGATGCCTTGATCCCTCGTCTGCTCCATCTGGGTCTCCTGGGTGCTCAGCATTGACTCACGAGAGCCTTGCCACCACGCGTACCATCGGCGGAGACACGGGTTTCGCCGGAGGCTCGTGAGGGAGGAACATGATGGATCGCGAGCACGCCGTTGCCGCGGCTGTGACCGCCAGTCCCGCGTCCAAACCATACGCCGTCGGCATCCTTTTCGTTCACGGCATGGGCGAGCAGGTCCAGGGCGACAGCGTCACCGAGATGGGCGACGCCCTTACCGAGTGGCTGCGCAAGTGGCTGGCGCCGATCGAGAAGTCCGTCTTCAGGATCCGCGATGCCACGCTCCGCTCAGGCGGCCAGGTACTGGGCGGCGAGCCGGACCACCCGATCGGCGGACAGGCGCACGTCTCGGTCACCATCGGCGACGACAGCAAGACACCGCCCGCGGCGCAGCGGTGGCGGCTTGCCGAGTCCTGGTGGGCGACGACCTTTCGCCAGGCAACCCTCTTTGAGCTGGTGACGTGGGCCTTCTCGGCAGGCCCATGGCTGATCGCATCCCAGCGGGCGGGGCTCGAGAACCGGTTCCGGAGCGCGGCCGGACCGAATCCCAGCACAGCGCGGCGCGTGCTCAACGCCATCGCGGCGATCTTCCTCACCCTGGTAGCCGCGGTCGTGGCGTCGGCAGTAACCCCGGTCTTCCTGGCGTTGCTTGTCCTCAGCCTGATCCCGATCCCCGCGGTGACGGGCCTCGTCCAGGCGATCGCCAAGAACCTGACGGGCAGCTTCGGCGACCTGCTCATCCTGGTCCGCAGCCCCGTCCGGTTCGCGGCCATGGCCGAGCAGGTGCGAACCGACATGGTCGAGATGGACAAGCTCTGCGATCGGGTCATCGTGCTCGCCCACTCCCAGGGCAGCGCGGTTTCGTGGCACGCCATCCGGCGCACCGCCGAGCGGGACCCGAAGGGCCGCGCGCGGATCGACCTCTTCCTCAGCTTCGGGCAAGCCTTCCGCAAGCTGAAGTCGCTCTACCTCGTCCAGACTGGTCCCGGGCGGCGGAAGCTGACCTTCTTCGGGCTGGCCACGCTGACCACCCTCCTGCTGGTGATCGCCGGCTACAACGGCGCGGGCATCCTGACCGAGGTGATCAGAAGCAAGTTCGACCTGGGCCAGATCTTCGCCAACGCCCAGGTGCCCCTCTCGTGGTTCGGCGGGGCGCTCGTTGGAGTCCTGATCGTGCAGGAGGTTCTTGTGCGCATGGCGAGGGCCAACGACAAGGCCGGTGAGAAGGAGATCCAGGGCGAGATCGAGGCGGTGCAGAAGGCGATGCCTGGCTTCCTCTGGTTGGACCTGTGGGCATCGGCCGATCCCGCGGCAAACGGTCCCCTGCTGGACGACCTTCCGAAGGGCGTCGAGTCGTACAAGATCCGCAACGTTGGGAGCACGCTCCTCGACCACTCGATCTATTGGAGCAACCGCACCGTCTTCGTCAGCGCGGTCGCCTTCGCCGCTGCGAGCCTTGCGCCGTCGAGCCCGATAGGCACCCGTCAGCGGATCCCGCCGGAGCTGCGCGAAGCCGCGAAGGTTCGCGGTCGGCGAGTGAGCCTGTTGCTGGCCGGTCGCGTCCTCTTCCTGGTGGCGCTCGCCACGAGCTTGTGGGGGGCGCGCTACCACCTCCCCGAATGGGGCAAGGCCATGCTCGATTGGGTCAACTCGCTGCCGCTCCCGGACTGGTTCGCGGGCTGGCACCCGATCGCCAACGGGTTCGCCGCGGCAGGGGTCATCGCCATCATCGGACTGATCCTGTGGTGGTTGACGATCAAGGGTTGGGACATCGTCATCGGCGCCGATGAAGCCGCCTTCTTCGGGCGAAGGCCGGCCGTGGACTGGAGTCCGCTCTTGGTCATCTGGCTGATCGGCGCGGTCCTGCTCCCGACCGGGGTAATCGCCGGGCTGTCGGCGTACCTGAACAACTGGAGCGTGTTCCTGGCCTACGTCATCCTCGCGGCCGTGGCCGTGCCGGTTGCGCTGATCAGCCTCTCAGCGGGCGGAACGACCCTCGACCAGGCTCCTCAACCGCCCGAAGCCTAGAACTCCCCGTCCCGCGGCTATACTTGCGCAACCGCCCCTGAACCACGCAACGTCCCCGCATCGAGGTCGCCCGTTGCGCGCTCTCCTCTCCGTCTCTGACCGCGAAGGTATCGTTGAGCTTGCCCACGGGCTGACGGAGGCCGGGATCGAGTGCTTTGCCACCGATGGGACCCGCGCTCACCTGGCCGAGGCCGGGGTCGAGGTCAAAGCGGTCTCCGACCTGACCGATGCGCCCGAGATCCTCGGCGGCCGGGTCAAGACGCTCCATCCCAAGATCTTTGCCGGCCTGCTGGCGCGCCGCGACCAGCCCGACCACCTGGCCCAGCTCGCCGAGCACGGCATCGAGCAGATCGACCTGGTGGTGGTCAACCTGTATCCGTTCGGCGAGACGGTGATCCAGAGCGACGCGACCCTGGACCAGGCGCTCGAGAAGATCGACATCGGCGGCGTTGCCCTCCTGCGCGCCGCGGCCAAGAACTTCCCCGGCGTGGCGGCCGTCTCGGACCCGACGCAGTACGCATCGGTCCTGCGCGACATCCGCTCGCACGGCACGGTCAGCCCTGAGACCCGCCAGAAGCTCGCTGCTGAGGCGTTCGCGCTGACAGCGTCGTATGACGCCCAGATCGCGTCCTACCTCAACGCCCAGGCTGGCACCCTCTTCCCCAGCCGGCTGACGCTGGTGGTCGAGAAGAAGGCCGATCTGCGCTACGGCGAGAACCCGCACCAACTGGGCGCCTTCTATGCCGATCCCTCCCAGCACCGCACCTCCATCAGCCGGGCGCGGCAGATCGCCGGCAAGGACCTCTCCTTCAATAACCTGCTCGACCTCGACGCTGCCTGGCAGATCGCCAGCGACTTCAAGACGCCCACGGTCTGCATCGTCAAGCACGGAAATCCCTGCGGCCTGGCGAGCGTCGTGGACCTGGCCGAGGCGTTCCGGCTTGCGCTCGAGGGGGACAGTGTCTCCGCGTACGGCGGGATCATCGGCGCCAACCGGGTGGTGGACGACACGGCCGCGCGGGCGATCCGGCCCGGCTTCTTCGAAGCGATCGTGGCCCCCGGCTACACCCCCGAGGCGCTCGAGATCCTGCGCACCAAGAAGGGCTTCGAGATCATCGAGGTGCCCCAGACCGATGCCGACGGCCCGGAGCTGGGGATCGGCAACTTCGACTTCAAGCGGAGCGGCGGCGGGCTGCTGGTGCAGACCTTCGACAACCTGGAAGAGGACCGCAATAAGCTCCAGGTCGTCACCCAGCGGCGCCCCACCCTCGACGAGCTGACCGACCTGCTGTTCGCATGGCGCGCCGTGCGGCACGTGAAGAGCAACGCCATCGTCCTCGCCAAACGGCACGCCCTGATCGGCATGGGAGCGGGCCAGCCCTCGCGCGTCGTGTCAGTGGAGGTGGCCCTCCGCAAGGCCGGCGAGCGGGCTCCCCTCTCGGTGATGGCATCGGACGCCTACTTCCCCTTCCCCGATGGAATTCAGATCGCCGCCCAGGCCGGCGTGACCGCCATCATCCAGCCGGGCGGCAGCATCCGCGACGAGATGGCGATCGAGGTCGCCGATCGTCACCACATGGCGATGGTCTTCACCGGGCGCCGCCACTTCAAGCACTGAGCGAATGCGCGAACAAGGCTGGCGGGCATTCCTCGCCGCGGAAGGCGTCGACGACTGGGTGGTGCTGCACGGTGGAGCGACGGCGGTGTTCCGCGCCGGGTCCCTGGCGGAGGCCGCGCGGCTGGCCGGGGCAGTCGCCGAGGTCGCGGGCTTCGAAGGCTCGGGGGCGCTGCTCACACTCGCGGATGCCTGCCTCACGGTGCGGTTGACCCGCGACCTGTGGGAACTTGAGCCCCGGCATGCTGAGCTCGCGCGAGCGGTCTCGGCGGTCGCGAGCGTCCACGGCGCGGTCGCTGACCGCGCGGCCATGCAAGAGGTGCAGCTGGCAATCGCGGCGAAACCTGACGCCGTGGACATCGCCTTCTGGCGCGCTGTGCTCGGCTATGCGCCGATGTCCGAGGACAATGCCGTCGACCCGCTTGGTCACGGCTCCACGGTCTGGATGCAGCACCTCGACGAGGCCAAGCCGTTGCGGCACGCGATGCACATCGACGTGTCGGTCGCCCGCGAGCACGTCGAGGCGAGGCTCGCGGCGGCACTCGCCGCGGGCGGGCACGTGGTCGACGACTCAAGCGCGCCGGCGGCCTGGATCTTGGCCGACCGCGCCGGCAACAAGGTCTGCATCGCCGCCTGGCCCGACGGTGCCCACGACCCTTCCGAGGACCTTGCTTAAGGGTTAGACGGTTGCCACGCGGCGCTCGGCGACCCTCCAGACGACTAGTAGTGGAACGGCCGTGGCTGCGAAGATCACCGTCGCGATCCCGATCGCCTCAGCCGGGCCGAGCCGATCGGCGGCGATGAGCAGGAGTGGCATGGCGACGGCGAGCCCCAGCTCGAACAACAGGGCGCTGAGCGACAGGATCGTCGCGCGCTGGGCGCTGGGGATGAGATCGTTCAGCCGCGCCAGCAGGAGCGGCCCGAGCAGCGCCGGGACGAGCGCGACCAGGAGCACGAGCCCGATCGACGGGACGGATGGGAATACGCCGAGCAACCCCTGGGCAACCAGGAGAAGGCCGATGCCGATCGCCACGATCGTCGGCAGCGCGAGGTACCGGGTGGCCCGGTACGCGAGCCACGAGGCGACCACGGTCGTCAGCTGGACGCCGGCGACGACGATGCCGAGCGTCGCGATCGGCAACCCGACGCCGACCGCGTACGGCTGCAGGAGCACGTAGTACACGACGAGCGGCAGGGTGAGGATCGTGGCGTACAGAAGCACAAGCGCGCGAACGACCGGCCGGCGCGCCGCGATGCCAACGGCTGTCTGCAGATTCTTCCAGTAGCTGAGCGGGGCGACCCCATCCTCCTCGAAATGCGGCGGCTCCTTGATGGTGAGCACAAGCCCCGTCGCGACGAGTGCGGCCAGGCCGCAGAGCGTGAAGCACAGGGTGATGTCGATCGTCGCAATTGCTGCGCCGAATACCGCGGCGACCCCCTGCGATCCCTGCTGGATGGCGGCGTATCGGCCCGACTGCTTCGCGGCCTGGTCCTCGCGTCCGTCGGCCTTGAGCGTGTCGTACAGCAGTGCGACGTCGGCGCCGCTGACGAATGCCATTGACGAGTTCCAGAGCGCGTAGCCGAGCAGGAAGGAGGGTGACAGCGCCTCGGTCAGGATCAGGAACATCGCGAGCCCGTACAGGAGTCCGCCCAGCGCGATCGAGGTCTTGCGACCCCAGCGGTCGGCGACCGCGCCGGTTGGGACTTCCGCGAATGCGGTGAGGAGCCACGCGAAGCCTTCCAGCACACCGATCTGCGTGAGCGTCACGCCCCTGCCCTGAAGGAAGACGACCCAGATCGGCACCCACAGGAGGAACATCAAGAGCGCCTGTGCCGTGAAGAGGCGCCAGATGTTCCCGCCGTACCTCAAGGGGCACCCAGGGCGAAGTCGACGGCCTCGCTCGAAGCCATCGCGTGGCCCGCCGCGCGCGCTCGATCAAACTCCGCCGAACCCATCGCCTCGGGAAGCACCGCCAGCATCCGTTCGTAGTGCGGCCGCTCGTCGGGCGGCCAGGCCATGTGCTGGGCCTCCATGATCCCTTCGGCCACGCCCACCAGGGTCGCGGCGCGCTCGAATTCGCGGCGATCCGCGGCAATGGCGGCCAGCCCGCTGATGGCGAACGGCTTGGTGAACTGGTCGCCGTTGCGTTCACCGAGCTCCAGGGCCTCGCGCGCGAGGGCCTCCGCCGTATCGAGGTCCCCAAGCTGCCGTTCAACCATGCTGAGGTTGCTGGCTTCCGACGCGATCAGGACCTCGTTGCCCGTCCTGCGGACGAGTGCCAGCCGCTGGGTCATCCATCCGCGGGCCTCCAGCAGGTCCCCCGCGATCTGGGCGCCGACGCCGAGCAGATGCAGTGCGTTCGAGCGTCCAGGTTCGTCAGCCGCGCCCTCGCTGACCGAGAGCGCCTCGCGGGCGAGTCGCCTGCCTTCGGCCACATCGGTGCGGAGCGCCACGCGAGCATGACCACCCAGCGCCTGCGAGATCATCGGAGGATCATCGAGCTGGCGGCCGATCTCGAGGCCGCGACTGAAGTGCACGGCCGCGCGGTCGTCCTGGCCCAGCCAGAAGGGCATGAAGCCTGCATTGATGAAGGCCTCGCCGCGAAGGCGTGTGTCGCCGTCAGGCGATGCAAGGACACGATCAAACCAGCTGGCCCCCTCGTCGAACCGCTGCTGCGTGATCCAGAACCGGTAGAGCGCGTTCGCAAGGCGAAGGGCGTCGTCGGTGCGCTCGTGGTCGATGAACCATTGCAAGGCGGCGAGCAGATCGGTGTGCGCACCTTCGAGGTCCCGGAGCGCCGCCTTCGCGCCCGGACCCCTCAGCCGCGGGCTCGCGTCCTCGGCGAGACCCAGGAGGGATTCCGCGGCGCGCGCATCCATGGGCAGATCTTAGGGCGCGGTTCCTGCGAACCGGCGGTGCCTAGCCGCTTCGAAGACCGTTGATCGTACAGTCCACGGGGTGAGCACGCGCGTTTCGGCCGGCGCTTGGTTCCTTCTCGCGATGGTCCTGCTGTCGACGTTCGCGAACGAGCTAAGGGACGAGGCGAGGGGCACCGTCCTGTTCATGGCGGCGGCACTTGGCATTTCGACGGGTTGGATCGGCTATCGGCTGTGGCGCAGGCCGTCGCGTGTCACTGCTGTTATCTCGGCCTGCCTGGGTGGTTCTTCTTGTTCCTCTCCGTAGCGGCTGTGCTTCAAGGGCAGTGGGCAACCCACCATGGGGCATCCTCATTCCCGCGGTGCTGGCGGGACTGGCCGCGCTGCTCCCACTGACGTCGTGGAATCGCCTGGCCTAACGCGCTCTGGTCTTCCGCTGACGCGCCCCCGATAATCCGCCCCATGGATAAGCTGATCGGCGTCGAGGCGGTCGCGGCCACCGAGGCCGGCGCCATTGCAGCGGCGCGCCTCATGGGACGTGGCGACCGGACGGGCGCCGACCACGCTGCGGTCGAGGCGATGCGCAACGCCATGGAAGAGGCGGAGATCAGCGGCACCATCGTCATCGGCGAGGGCGAACGCGACCTGGCCCCAATGCTGTACATCGGTGAGCAGGTCGGCAACCCCGACGCGGCCACCAGCGTGGACATCGCGGTGGACCCGCTGGAAGGAAC
The DNA here is from genome assembly GCA_046713375.1 of Candidatus Limnocylindria bacterium. GTDB lineage: Bacteria > Chloroflexota > Limnocylindria > QHBO01 > QHBO01 > CF-167. The sequence continues at coordinate 5,881 of JBKKBV010000043.1, read as the reverse complement.
CAACCTGGTCGCCACCGGCTCCCCGAATGCCACGGTCGTCCTGGCCGCCGCCGAACCGGGCGGCCTGATGCACGCCCCGGACACCTACCTGCGCAAGCTGGTGGTCGGCCCGCAGGTGGCCGGCCACGTCTCGATCGACGACCCGGTCGCGACCACGATCGCGACCATCGCCGACCGCCTGGGCCGCGCGCCCTTCGACATCACGGTGGTGATCCTGGATCGCGAGCGCCATGCGGTGCTGATCGAGGAGGTGCGGGCCACCGGGGCGCGGATCAAGCTGATCTCGGACGGCGACCTGACCGCCGGCATCTCGGTGGCGGTCTCGGGCACCGGCGTGCACGCCGTGATGGGGACCGGCGGCGCGCCGGAGGGGGTCCTCACCGCGGCCGCCCTCAAGTGCCTAGGCGGCGAGATCCAGGCCCAGTTCCGATGGCGCTCCGACGAGGAGAAGGAACGTGCACGCATCATGGGCGTGGACGTCGACGACACGGACCGTATCTACAAGACCGATGACCTGGCCCCGGGCGAGAACGTCGTCTTCGCGGCCACCGGCGTCACCGACGGCGAGCTGCTTCGCGGCGTCCGATTCTTCGGCGGAGGGGCCAGAACCCACTCGCTGCTGATGAGCCACTCGCGCGGCGTGGTGCGCTTCATCGACACGGTCCACATGTGGGACCCCCAGCAGCCACCCCGAGTGCGCCTCTAGTTCAGCGGTCCGCCCAGTCCGGTCCGCCAATGAGCTGAACCTCCTGCTCCGCGACGCTTGGCAGCAGGTCCGCCACGGTCACGTCCACGCGCAGGTCCGAACAGTCGCGCCATGGGCGCAGCCCGGGATCCAGCTCGGCCAGGGGCTCCAACGCAAAGCGGCGCTCCACCAGGCGCGGATGCGGCACGATCAGCTCCAGCTCGGGATCCTCGACGCAGTGGCCGTCGAAGGAGAGGATGTCAAGGTCGATCAGCCGCGGCCCGAAGCGGATCCCCTGCGGGTCGCGCCCCAGGGTCACCTCCAGGCGCTTGATCGCGAAGAGGAGGTCCACCGGCTCGAGTTCGGTCTCGAGCTCGACGGCGGCGTTCGTGAAGTCGGGCTGGTCGAAGAGGTCTCGCGCCGCAGATTGGTAGAGGCTGGAGGCCCGGATCACCTGGCCGATCATCCCCAACTCGGCAGCCGCGCTGACAAATGCCGCGCCCGTGCCCGACTGGTTTCCCCCTAGACCGATGAAGGCGCGCATCTAGAACCCGACTGTAGACCATCGGCCAGTAATGCGCTGATAATTAGCCCCGGGTACCCTCGCCGGAAACGGCCGGGGTCGCGGGGGGCGCGTCCGCCGGGGTCCGTCGTCGTCCATACGCCGAATCGGAGGCGGCCCACCCGATTGTCGGACATCAAGTACGTCTACCCGCTGATCCACAACAAGGTCACGCCGCCTCATTACGTGACCCCAACCCTGCGACGACCGCGACTCCTGGCATGGCTCAGCGATAACGCGAACTGCAGGGCGATCGTCGTGGCGGCTGACGCGGGCTATGGCAAGACGACGCTCCTGTGGCAATGGGAGCGCGAGGTCGACTTCCCGATCTACTGGTACAAGCTCGACCGCAACGACCGTGACTGGTCGCTGCACATCAGCTATCTGATCGAGGCCATCAGTCAGAGGCACTCGGGCTTCGGTCATCGGGCGCACTCCATGCTGCAGCAGCTGGGCGGGCCGGGGTCTTCCCGGCCGGGGGTCGCGGCATACCTCCTGGCCGAGATGTACGAGCGCCTGACGGAGCCCTGCACCTTCATCATCGACGACTGGCAGGCGGTTTCATCGGTCACGGAAGTCCGTGGGCTCTGGAACCAGATCCTGCGCGATGCCCCACCGACCTGCCGCTTCGTCTTTCTCTCGCGAGCTCGACCGCAGCTGCAATTTGCCCGATTCAAGACCCACGGTGGCTACGCAGGCCTCCAGACCGATGCCCTTCGTTTCACCGACCGTGAGATCGACGAGCTCTTCCGGGACATCTACAACGATCCCCTCGACCCAACGGAGCTGGTCGAGCTCGAGCGCAAGACGGAAGGGTGGGCCGCCAGCCTCCAGCTGGTCGAGGTTTCGCTTCGCGAGCGCAAGACGCCCGATGAACGGCGCGCATTCATCAATTCGATCACGGCCACCAGCGACAGCGACCTCTTCGCATTCCTCGCGGAGGAGGTGCTTGACCAGCAGACGGAACAGGTTCGGAACTTCCTGCTGTCAACGTCGATCCTGCAGCAGATCAACGCCGAGCTCGCCGAGCGGCTCGCCGGCGTCCAGGACGGCGCGGGGATCCTCTCTGACCTGGAGCAGCGTGGCCTCTTCACGAACCGGCTCGACGCGGCCGAAGCACGCTATCGATACCACGGGCTCTTCAGAGATTTCCTGGAGCGTCGCCTCATCTCCGAACGCTCCGATGGCGAGGTGACCGGCCTTCATATCCACGCGGCCTCCTACTTCGAAACGCATGAGCAGTGGCCCCAAGCAATTCACCACTATTTGAAGGCTGGGCTGACGCCTCAGGCCGCTCGTCTTATCGCACGATATGGCGAGGACGTCGTTTCGGAGGGCCGCCTCGGTCTCGTCGACGAATGGCTGCAGCAGCTGCCCGCCAAGGCCATCCGCGACAACGCCCGCCTCTCTCTGCTGTATGGCGAGGCCTGCGGCATCCGCGGTGACTGGGACAACGCCCTCATCGCCCTCAGCCGTGCTCGCTCGTTCTTCGCCAAGAAGGGCGACCCACGCATGGAGGCGCTCGCCTGCCTCAAGACAAGCACCGTCATGAGCAACATGGGTCAGGTCGAGGGCGCCGCCGAGCAGGCTGTCCTAGGTCTGACGTTGGCGCCCCCCGATGCTTTTGCCACTCGACTGCGATTGAACGGCAACCTTGCGATTACGTCGACTTGGATGAGCGGGTCATTACACGCAGTGGCGTATGAGTGCCGTCGGATCGCTGTTGAGGCGCGGGCGCGGGGACTTGAGCATTTTGCGGCAATTGCATTGCATAACCACGGGATGCTATTACGCCAGATTGGCGATCTGGGCGGAAGCATTCAAAGCCTGGAGCAGGCGACGCGATTCTGGTCCGACCTACCGGCCAGCCCTTTCGCAGACAATGCCGAGCTTGTTCAGTCGCTTCTCTACCGGGACGACACCACCCGGGCAGAGCTGCTAGCCAACGCCGGAGTCATGAGCACACTCCCCTGGGCCCGCCCCCAGGCGGAAGCACAATATGGCAGGGCCGCGGTACTCAATCATCAGGGCCGCTTCGAAGAATCTGCCGACGTGTTACGTCACGTACTAGCGGATCCCGCCGCGCTCGGTGCGACGGCCGAAATTGGCTCGGGTCTTCTCATTGAATCCTTGTATTTGAGCAGTGCCGATGTGCTTGAGATCGGCGATGTGATGGCCAACCTTGCGGCTGGACCGTCGGACCCACGGCAAGCCCCGGTCATGGCTCCAGCCCGAGCAATTGCTACCCACGTGTCAACGGAATGTCGAGGCGAGTGCCTCGACGAGGCCGGAGTACTTGAGGAATGGGATCAGAGGGGGGCGTCGCTTCTCATCACAGTTGGCCTCGTCAAGCTCGGAGTAATCGCGCTAGAGCACCAGGGGGCGCGCGCCCGCCGGATCTCGATAATGGCGATTGCGAGGGCGCGAGGCGCGGGCGTGCACCGATATCTGAGGTGGTGGCTACGACTCTATATCGCGCACGCGGCGTGGATGGTTCAGCAAGATGGGGGCGTCGAGGCGATACTCTCGTTCGCAGAAGCGGACCCAGATGGTTGGCGAGGCACGATTGCCGCATTTGTCGACTCCCTGACCGGAGAGGGCCGAGATGCCGCAGTCGCGTTTCTGGCGAGCCATGGCACGGTCGAGACTGCAGCCGGCCTGCGCTTGACTCGGGGGCACGATATCAGCGACCTACGACGCGCAATCATCAGCAAGCATGCGCCCTCGCTGTTCATTCGCTCGTTCGGGGCAATTGTTGTCCACCGCGGATCCTGGCTTGGTCAGACAACCAGCATCGAAAAACGACGGATGCGGGCCCTGCTTGCCCTTCTCGTAGCCAATTATCGATCGACCCTAACCCGCGAGATGGCGTTGGACATCCTGTGGCCGGAATCAGATCCTTCTTCAGCCATAAACAGTCTGAATCAAGCAGTCTTCCAGCTCAGAAGAGTGCTGGATCCGTCCTTTCGAGATGGAGAGAGTCCTCAATACGTACTCAGCACGGTAGATGCCCTGCAGCTCAATCCGGCACACACGATCACCGACCTCGATCAATTTCGGCGAATAGCCCTTGACCTCAGCGCCGAATCCGACAATCAGGTAGACCGAGCCACCGCGCTGGTTGACATGGTTCGAGGCGAATTTCTCGCTGAGCTGCGATACGAGGATTGGGCAATCGGGCTGCGCACTGCGGTGCATGCTGAAGTCCGAAACGTCTTGCTGCCGATTGCAATCGGGACTGGAAACTCAACAGCCGACACGGCTGTCCGAGCGGCGTGCGCACTCCTTGAACTAGATCCCTACGACGAAGAGGCCCAGCTCGCCATGGCGAGGCAATTAGATGGGTCAGGGCGGCGAGCAGCCGCACGAACGGCAGTCCTGCGATTCGCGAAGCGACTGAAGGACGACCTCGACGAGCGCCCTTCCGGAGAACTTGCCGCAGCATTAGCGGGTTGGGTCTCACCGAGAAGCTAGTCCACTTCTATTTGACAGCGCCTGTGGAAAACGGCGAAAAGGCTTGACTTCATGCGTAAGGGGGGACTAAAGTACCCCCGGACCTAGTACTCGTGGGGGGCCACGGTGCAAGGTCGAACCGCGTGGGTGCTTTGATCCGGCGACTGAATGTGGGCACTTAGGTCGTCGGGGAGCATGTAGTGCAACCGACCGTTCCGTAACCCGGATTGTGTCGGTTGTGTTCGTTTCATCACGGAAGAGGGCACCTTCTGATGGCTCGAAAAGTGATTAAGGGCTGGTAGTAACCAGCCCAGGGAGTCAGGCATGAATGCGTCAATTCGGCGCCTCGCAGCGATGCTGACTACCCTCGGAGGATTGGTTACCTTGGCAATCGCCGGGGGAGCAAGCTTCAAGGGTTGGTAAGCGTCGGGTGGTAGACTCCGGCGCCTCACCCCGCTAGGGTGACGTCCCGGTGAATACGCGCGTCCGTAGCCTGGTCCTAGCAACCTCAGCCGCCGCGGCAGTCGCTGTCGCGGCGGCTGCTTTGTTGTTCCCTCTTCGTCCGGATATTCATGGATTCGGCGGAGTCGCCTTCTGGATCATGCTCACGGTGGGAAGCGGGGCGTTGCCAGTCCGCCTTCCGCAGGGAACCGTCGTTTCGGTGTCGGCTGCACCTCTCATCGCGTCGCTGGTGTTGGGGGGCCCATTTGCCGCTGCAGTTGTCGCTGCGATAGGTACGACCGATTCCCGTGAATTGCGGGGTGAAGTTCCGTGGTATGGCACCCTTTTCAATCACTCGGCGGTCGTGGCAGCCGTTGTCCTTGGCGGATCTGCTTACGAGGTGATCCGAACCGGCGCGGGTGGCTCACCAGTGCCCATGGCGGAGCTCATCTCCTTCGTCGGCCTCCTCCTCGGCAGTGGCATCTATTACGTTGCGAATGGAGCGCTCGCGGTCCTGGCGGTGAGTGCGCGAACGGGCACACCGGTCCGCACCGTCTGGGCTCAGGACATCCGCGCAATTTCTCTCAACCTTGTGGGCTTAGTACCTCTCGCTTGGCTCATGGCCCAGATCTTTACCCTCCCCAACGGGGTGGGATGGTGGGCGACGGCGCTTTTCGTGGTTCCCCTATTCACCACGCGCCTGGCGTACCACCGGTACGTCGAGACGCGCGAGTTGTTCG
>JBKKBV010000042.1:0-8163 GCA_046713375.1 Candidatus Limnocylindria bacterium | reverse complement strand
CCGCGGTGCTCAACTCCCTGACGCCGATCTTCAGCCTGATCCTGGCGGGGACGATCCTGCACACCGAGTCAGTGACACTGGTGCGGGTGATCGGCCTGGTGACCGGCTTCGGCGGCGCCGCCCTGCTTGCCTCGCGCGAGTTCGCGCTGCGGGGCGATCCGCTGGCGCTCATCGGCGTCGCGGCCGTCACGGTCGCGGCCCTCTCCTACGCGGTCGGAGCGTCGGTCTCGAAGGCGATGGTGCACGGGACACCGCGCAACGTGGTGGCCGCCGGCAACCTCGCCTTCGGCGCGCTCTACATCTGGGTCTTTGCGTTGATCAGCGGGGCGAACCCCGCGCTGCCGACCCAGATCGACAGCATCATCGCGGTGGTCTGGCTGGGGCTGCTTGGCTCGTTCCTCGCCTTTCTGCTCCTGTATTACCTCATCTCGCACCTGGACGCCACGAGGACCGCCATGGTCACCTACCTCTTCCCGGTGGTGGGGGTCACGCTGGGCGTCCTGTTCCTGGATGAGGTCCTCGACGCGCGCCTCTTCATCGGCACCGTGCTTGTCGTGATCGGGATCGTGGTGGTGAGCCTTCGGTATGATCAGGTCGTGCGAGTGGTAACCGGCTTGAGAGGCCGCGGATGAGCGGCTTCGACGAAGGGCCGCGCTGGCCGGAGCATGACCGTGACCGCCCCCGCGAGCCGGACCAGCAGCCACCGTCCGAGCCGTGGCGTCCGCGGTGGTACGAACCCCCCGCGCTGGCACCCGAGCCTGAACCGCCCGACCTCGAACCGATTGAGCCGATTGAGCCGCCGCCGCCCGAGCCTGAACCGGAGCCAGAGCCTGAACCGGAACCAGAGCCTGAACCGGAACCAGAGCCTGAAGCGGAGCAGCCGCCCGAGGCAAAGCAGGAGAGCGAGCTGCCGAGCCCCGATACTGAGGCCGCGCTTCCGACCACTTCACTCGGCTACTCGGACGACGACTGGGACCCCAAGCGCGACGGCGATCGGCGCCGCCCGACGACCGCCGAGCAGGCGGTCCCGTGGCTGATCGGCCTGCTGCTGGCACTGACGGGGATCGTGGTCGTGCTGATGGCGCTCATCTTCATCGGGCCAGAGGGAGTCTCCGGTCTGCCGAGCCCCTCCGCCTCGGCCTCGGCCTCGGCATCGGTGCCGGCCAGCCGCAGCGAAGCCCCGTCCGCATCGGCGTCAATCGCGCCCTCGACCGGGCCGACGGCCACCCCGGAGCCCGCCTACGGCCCGCTCGAGATGACCTTCCTGGGCCGTGTCTCAGCCGCGTCGCCCATCCGGCTTTCGCGCCGCGACTTCTCGACGACCGCCGACCCGGTGGTGCTGGCGGAGGATGCCAAGGGGGTGGGCAAGTACGCATGGGCCCCCGATGGGCGCATCGGCGCTGCCATCATCTCCGGGCGGGCAGTTGCGGTCGTGGCCGGGCAGGAGCTGCGCACCCTGGTCGACCCGCTCGACGCGATCGTCTTCGCCGACGACTCAACTACGCTCTACGGCCTGCGCGTCGTGGCTGGCGCGACCACCGACCGGGCCGAGGTGCTGAGCATCGACTTCGACACGGGGGCGAGCGAGATCATGACCACGATCACCTACCCGCACCCGGAGATCATCAAGGATCCCGCCCTGCGGGAGGCGCAGTTCGCCGACAACGGCGGCGTCGCGCGCCTGTACGTGACGGTCGACGGCTACGTGGTGGCATGGATCCTGGCCGAGCCCAGCAGGACGATCCGGATCGATCCGGCCGACGGGACCTACACGGAGCTGGACGCCCAGCCCGTCCTCTGGTCGCCGGACCAGAAGTTGCAGGTGACCGTGAGCGAAGCGTCAGGCCGTACCACCCTCACGCTGATGGGACATGACGAGGTTGCCCAGGCATCGGTCACCATCACTGGGCTGGTCAGCCACGTCCGCTGGGCGGGGAGCAACAACACCATCGTCTTCACCCTCGGCGTCCTCGTCGGCGGCGGTGTGCGGCAGAACCTCTACATCTGGGACCTCGTCGACGGCAAGGCCCCGGCGCCGCTCACCAGCAATGGCGCCTCGTTCGGGGCGGAGTGGCTGGGCGTGCTCCAGAGCTGGGTTTCCTGATGCAGCAGATCATCAACCCCATCGCCGTCGAGCTGGACGACACCGCCCGGCTGATGCGCATCCGCTGGGATGACGGCCACCTGGGCGAGTGGCGCTGGGCCGACCTGCGGCGCGCCTGCCCCTGCGCGCTCTGCTCGGGGGAGGGCAACATGCCGGGCATCGTGACCCTCGACATGGCCTTCAGCGAGCAGCAGACGACCATGGAGCGGGTGAAATGGATCGGCCGATACGCCCTGGCGCCGATCTGGGCCGATGGCCACGACACGGGCCTGTTCACGTACACCAAGCTTCGCGATCTGTGCCAGTGCGAGGAGCACCTCGCTCCGTGACGGCGCCGCTGCGGTCCGGGTTCACCCTGGCGCTGGGGGGCGGCGGCGGTCGTGGCTGGGCGCATATCGGCGTAGCGCAAGCCCTTGACGAGGCGGGGCTCCACCCGCGCCTGGTGGTGGGCACCAGCATGGGTGCGATCGTGGGCGCCGGGATCGCGGCCGGCGTGGCGCCCCGCGAGATGGAACGGCTTGCCGGGGAATTCTCCGTCTCGCGTGCGGTGCGGCGCGGCGGACACCTCGCCCTCTTCGATCCGCGGCCGCTGCTCGAGCACCTGCGTCCGATCCTGGGCGACCCGTTGATCGAGGAGCTGCCGCTGCCGCTCGCGGTCTCCGCCTACGACCTGGTTGCGGGACAGCCCACGGCGATCACCTCCGGCCCGCTGCTCGACGCGCTGGAGCGCAGCATCGCGGTGCCGATCGTCTTTCCGCCGACCGCCCTCGAAGGCGCCGTGTGGTGCGACGCCGGTCCCTGGGAGTCGGTGCCGGTCAGCCTCGCCCGCAGCCTCTCGACGGCGCCGGTGATCGGCGTCTGGATCGACATTCCCAAGCCGAGCCTGCTGGCGTCGCCGCCGGTCGCCACGCTGCTCCGTCGGCTTGGCGGTCGCCTGGGGACAGGCAGCCCGGCCGATGCGCTCACCGCCCGCCGCTTCGCCGCCCTCCTGGCGACGCGCTGGGCAGACCCGGTGCACGTCGAGGAGCCCGACCTGATGATCCGGCCGCGGCTGGGACTCACCACCGGCCTGCAGTTCGGCCGCGTGGGCCGCATGGTCGAGCTCGGGTACCGCGATGGGCGGGCCGCCCTGCTCGCGGCCGGCATTGGCGCGGAGCGTCATGTCGCGTAACGGATCACCGCTCGCCGGACTGCTCCTGGTCCACGCCCACCCCGACGACGAGTGCTTCGGCACCGGGGGGCTGATCGCCCGCTCTATCGCGGAGGGGCGTCGCGTCGACCTGGTTGTGTGCACCGGTGGCGAGGAGGGCGAGATCCACGATCCATCGCTCGACCCCGAAGAGGCGAAGCCGCGAATGCGCGAGATCCGCACGGCGGAGTTGGACTGCTCGCTGGCCGCCCTCCGCGGCAGCGGCCCGGCCGACCTGCATCTCCATCGGCTCGGCTACCGCGACAGCGGCATGATCGATTCCGAGGCGAACGCGCACCCGGACGCGTTCTGGCAGGCGGACCTCGACGAGGCCTGCGGGAAGCTGGTATCGATCATTCGTGCGTCCCAGCCGGCGGTGCTGGTGACCTACGACGCCAACGGCAACTATGGCCACCCCGACCACATCAACGCCCACAAGGTCGCGGTATCCGCCATGCAGGCGGCCGCCGACCCGTCGCGCTTCGACGCCGCCGGGCCAGCCTGGTCGATCGCCAAGTTCTACGAGATCGCGTTCAACCGGGACCGATGGTTCGCGGTGATGGCCGAGATGAAGGAGCGCGGCCTCAAGCTGCCGTGGGACCTCGACGCCGAGGGGGAGGAGTCCTCCGAGTCCAAAGAGGAAGAGTCGTCCGGCGTGCCCGAGGCCGAGATCACGGCGTTCGTGGACGTCGAGGCCTGGTCCGCCGCCAAGCTGGCCGCGATGGACTGCCACAAGACCCAGCGCCAGGACTTCGGCTGGCTGCTCGACATGCCGGACGACCTCGCGTCCCGCATCCTCTCCCCGGAAGGCTTCGTGCTGACCCGTTGGCCGCACCGTGGAATCGCTCCCGGGCTGCGAGAGTCGTCGCTCTTCGAAGGGGTCGACGAGGTCGACGAGCCCTAGGCCGGACGCTTCATCTGGCTCAGGTATGCAACGGCCATCACAAGTCCCGTTTGGGCACTCCCGATATCGGGTACGGCATAAATCGACCCACTTGGGGGCAAATCTCGCCCCTGCCTCGCCGTTGGATATCTGACCCAGATAATCGCGCGTAGGAGGGCGGCACTTCCCAGGGGGGCCGCCGTTCGGTAAGGTCTCCACCCATGGATCTCGCCCCGGTCATCTGCTCGAACTGCGGAACGCCCAACGAGGCCGGCCGCAAGTTCTGCGCCGAGTGCGGCCACGGGCTGGGGGTGGCCTGCAAGGTGTGCGGGACGCTCAACGCGCCATCGGTCAAGTTCTGCGGCGAATGCGGGTCACCGATGCAGGCCGATGCAGGCACGGTACCCCGACCCGGCACCGAGCCAAGCGCAGAGCGGCGGCTTGTGTCGGTTCTGTTCGCCGACCTCGTCGGCTTCACGACTCTCGCCGAGAATCGAGACGCGGAGGAGACCCGCGAGCTGCTCACCCGATATTTCGACATGGCAAGGTCGGTGATCGAGCGGCATGGTGGGACGGTCGAGAAATTCATCGGTGATGCGGTGATGGCGGTGTGGGGCGCGCCCGTGGCGCACGAAGACGACGCTGAGCGGGCAGTGCGTGCCGCGCTGGAGTTAGTCGCCGCTGTCCCGTCCATCGGCGAGGGAGAGATGGCCCTTCTCGCGCGAGCCGGTGTGTTGACCGGCGAGGCCGCCGTCACCTTGGGCGCGACGAACCAGGGGATGCTCGCCGGCGACATGGTCAACACCGCCAGCAGGCTGCAGTCCGTCGCGGCACCCGGCACCGTCCTGGTCGGCGAAGCGACCGTCCACGCGGCCTCGAACGCCATCGCCTTCGAGCCGGCCGGCGAGCAGGCGCTCAAGGGCAAGGCGGAACCAATCTCCGCGTGGCGCGCGGTCTCGGTGGTGGCACGTCGCGGTGGGTCGGGGCGGGCCGTAACCCTGGAACCGCCGTTCGTAGGCCGCGAGGACGACCTGCGTCTGCTCAAGGACCTCTCCGACGCCACGCGGCTAGAGGGGAAGTCGCGGCTGGCCATGATCATCGGTCAGGCCGGGATCGGTAAGAGCCGCCTCATGTGGGAGTTCGAGAAGTACCTCGATGGCGTGATCGACACCGCGTACTGGCTGGAGGGTCGCTCGCCCGCCTATGGCGAGGGGATCAGCTACTGGGCTCTGGTCGAGATGGTGCGCCGCCGGGCCGGCATCGCCGAGGCCGATGACAGTGCGACTGCCCGCCCGAAGCTGATGGCAACCCTGGACGAATTCATCACCGATCAGGCCGAGCGACGCTGGATCGAACCGCGCATCGCGGGTCTGCTAGGCCTCGAGGAGTTGCCCAGCGAGGGGCGGGAGGAGCTCTTCGCGGCATGGCGCACCCTGTTCGAGCGGATCTCCGCCGTCGCCCCGGTGGTGATGGTCTTCACCGACCTGCAATGGGCTGACCAGGGGATGCTCGACTTCGTCGAGGATCTGCTGCGGTGGGCTCGCAACGCCCCGATCCTGGTCGTTGCGCAGGCCCGTCCGGAGCTGCTCGAGCGGCGCCCCAACTTCGGGAGCAGCGTCCGCAGCGCGACGCGGGTCAACCTGGAGCCGCTCTCGGACGGCGAGATGCGCTCGCTGCTGGAAGGACTGGTGCCGGGGCTGCCGCCCGCGGCGCTTCGCCAGATGGTGGAGCGGGCCGAGGGGATTCCACTCTACGCCGTGGAGACGGTGCGCATGCTCCTCGACCGTGAGTTGCTCGTCGCAGATGAGGGCACTTACCGCCTGACCGGCGAGCTCCCCGCGCTGGGCGTGGCGGAGACGTTGCACGCCCTGATCGCTTCGCGGCTCGATGCCAACCGGCCGGAGGATCGGGCCTTGCTCCAGGATGCAGCGGTCCTGGGCCAGAGTTTTTCGGTCGAAGCGCTTGCTGCCGTGGCCGGCCTGGATCCCGCCGCCCTCGCTGGTCGGCTCGAACGCCTCGTCCGCCGGCAGCTGCTGATCGTGGACGAGGATCCGCGCTCGCCGGAGCGTGGCCAGTACCAGTTCGTCCAAGCGGTCGTCCGCGAGGTCGCTTACGCCTCGCTGGCGAAGGTCGATAGGCGCGCACGCCACCTCGCCGCGGCTCGCTACATCGAGGGGCTGGGTGACGAGGAGACGGCTGGCGTGTTGGCCAGCCACTACCTGTCGGCACACGAGGCCTCGCGGCCCGGACCCGAGGCCGATGCCCTGGCGGCGCAGGCGCGGATCGCGCTCCAGGCCGCGGCGGAGCGCGCGGCGGCGCTCCATTCCGATCGAAGCGCGGTGGGCTACCTCGAACAGGCGCTGACTGTGACCTCAGATCCGGCCGATCAGGCCGTCCTGCATCTGCGCGCCACGGAGTCGGGCGAGAGCTTTGAATTGGACAACGGGATGCGACATGCCGCGTCGGCCCGCGAGCTGTATCGCTCGCTCGGCGACGAGCACGGCACGTTGCGAGCCGCGACCTGGCTCGGCCGCCACCAGACGAGCGGGAGGCAGGAGCCGCAGGCGATTGCGACCCTGGAGTCGGCGATCGAAGAGGCGGCCCCCATCGCCGATTCGCCCGAGTACGCCGCCGCCCTGGCAGAGCTGTCGCGGGTCTACATGCTGACCGGACGACATGCGGATGCGGTGGCCACCGCCGACCGGTCCCTGGAGCTGGGCGGTCGGCACCGGCTCGGGTTGCCCATCGTGGAGGCCCTCATCAACAAGGGAACTGCGCTGGGCGCGATGGGCCGCGTCGTCGAGTCGGAGGCGGTGCTTCGCGGGGCGATCGCCGTTGCAGACCGGCAGGGACTGATCATGGCCGCACTGCGCGCGCGCAACAACCTGCTTGGCAATTACAGCGACGACGACCTGCGCGAGGCGGTCGCCCTGATGAGCGAGGGACATGCGCAGGCCGTTCGCTTCGGCAACCACACGTACACGCAGCAAATGCTGATGGAACTGGCCAATCTCTCCAATCAGACCGGCGAGTGGGGCGCATGGCAGGAGGAGATCGAGGCCATCGAGGAGGCCGAGGCGCCGCACCCCTTTTATCAGGCCGGCTTCGCGAACGTGCGATCCGTCCTGGCATCGGTTCGCGGTGACGCGGACCAGGCCGATATGGAGATGGCGAAGGCGGAGGCCGCGGCCGCCACCATGGACAGCCAAATGGTGACGGCCTCGCTGGCTTTGACCGATGCCTATCGCGCGTTCTCGCGCGGCGAGTGGGACGTGGCGGTGCGCAGGGCACTCTTTGCGTCGGCAGACGCCAACTTTGCGACGGATGGAGCCGCGATGGCGGGCCACGCTGCCATCGCCGGCAACCTGCACGACGAGATGGTGCGCGTCCTCGACGTTGTGCGGGCCAGTCCGTACCGTGCCAGGCTGAGCGCCGCCGCCATCGAAAACACGGAGGGTGGTCTGGCAGCCCGCGAAGGCCGCTGGGAGGAGGCCCTGATCGGGTATAGGCAATCCCTCGAGCTGCGTCGGGAGGCAGGCGACCTCCTGGGCGAGGCGATCACAGGGTTGGAATGGGGAGCTCTGGCCGCGGATCGTTACCCTGAAGCCGCGGCCGCCCGCGATGCGAGCGGGGCCTTCTTCACGGAGCGTGGAGCAGATGAACTGGTGAAGACCTACCGCGCCGCCTTTGCCCCAGTGAAGGAGCCCGAGGCGGCGGCGATGCGCACGACCCGCACGCCCAGCAAGCTCCCCTCCCGCTAGACGCAAACGCAGCAGCCGGAACCGCAACCGGCGCCACTTCCCCTTAAGCCCGTCGTTCGGTAAGGTCTCCCCCCATGGATCTCGCCCCGGTCATCTGCACGAACTGCGGCACGCCCAACGAGGCAGGCCGCAAGTTCTGCGCAGAGTGCGGCAACGGGCTTGGCGTGGCGTGCGGCGTGTGTGGCACCCTCAACGCGCCATCGGTGAAGTTCTGCGGCGAATGCGG
>JBKKBV010000041.1:0-4429 GCA_046713375.1 Candidatus Limnocylindria bacterium | reverse complement strand
TGCTGCGGAATCCGTTGCAGGGGCGCAACGACCAGAGTCCCCACCTGTCAACCGGACTCAACCGGACCTCTCCGGAGGCGCATCCGGAGGTACTAGGCAGGTCCAGTACTTCCGGTTAGGGTCCGGACATATCGACCCCCAGGGGGGCTGCACGGGTGTTCCGTAGCAAGCCAGGGGTCACGGAAGACCAGGGGAGCTACTCGTGAACACCCGCACTCTCACCATGGCCCGGGTGTCTCGGCTGAGCGTTGTGCTCGCCGCGGCAGCCGCAATGGCGCTGTCGATGTCATACCTCGTGACTCCGGTCCAGGCCACGAAGCCGGACCCGCTGCACAAGGTCACCATCTGCCATCGCACCCATTCGGAGACGAACCCATACGTCGAGATCACGGTCGATGAGGCCTCGGTCGACGGCGACAACGGCAACGACCGCGGCAAGGGCGACCACCTGTTCGAGCACACCGGCCCGGTGTGGTTCCTCGGCGCGAAGGCAGCCGGGGTCTACTGGGGCGACATCATCCCGCCGTTCTATTCGGATGGCGTGACCCCGACCGGCTATCCCAGCCTGAACAGGAACGCAGCCGGACAGGCGACCTTCGAGAACGGCTGCAACGGCGCAGACGAGGAGCCGGAGGAAGAGTCTGAGTCGGTCCCGGAGTCCGGCGACGAGTCGAGCGACGAGTCCGGCGACGAGTCGAGCGGCGATCCAGGCGAAGAGTCAAGCGACCAGTTGGTCGACGCCGGCGAGGGCACCCCCGAGGGGAGCATGCCCGACAGCGCTCAGGCGCTCGATGGCTCCAGCCCGCTGCCGACCATCGGCTTCAGCCTGATCCTGCTGGCATCCCTTGGGGCGCTCGCCTACGCGAACGTCAAGGCGGGACGCAGCGTCAGCTAACCCTTGAACGGCGCAAGCCGACTGGACGGGGTAGAGGTTCGCCTCTACCCCGTCTCTGTGTTCGCGGCTAGATCAGCGCCAGCTCGCGGCCAACCTTCTCGAAGGCAGCCAGGCAGGTCTCGAGCTCATCCGTGCTGTGCTCGGCGGTGACGATGGTCCGCACCCGCGACCGATCGTCGGGCACGGTCGGGAAGCCGATCCCCTGTGCGAAGACCCCCTCCTCGAAGAGCCGATCCGACAGCTTCATGGCCATCGCCCCGCTGCCGGCGATGACGGGCGTGATCGGGGTCTCGGAGGCGCCGATGTCGAAGCCGAGGCGCGCCAGGCCCGCCTTGAAGAGGCGGGTGTTCTGCCACAGCCGTTCGATCAGCTCCGGCTCAGACTCCAGCACGTCGATCGCCGCCAGGCAGGCGGCCGCCACGGCCGGTGGGTGGGACGTTGAGAAGAGGAAGGGACGCGCGCGGTGGATCAGGATCTCGCGCAGCGCCTCGCTGCCGGCGACATATCCGCCCAGCACGCCCATCGCCTTGGAGAGGGTCCCGACCTGGATGTGCACCCTGCCGTGCAGTCCGAAGTGATCGACGCTGCCGCGCCCATTGCGACCCAGCACGCCCGATGCATGCGCGTCGTCGACGTACACGATCGCATCGGCCTCCTCGGCGGCATCGACGATCTCGGGCAGTCGGGCGATGTCACCGTCCATGCTGAACACGCCGTCGGTGATGACGAGGACGGTTCGGTCGGCGCCGCCGGGCGCCGCGCGAACCTCGGCTAGGATGGAGCGCAGCGCATCCATGTCGGCGTGGGGGAAGACCTTGCGCTCGGCCTTGGTGAGCCGGATGCCATCGATGATGCTGGCGTGGTTCAGTGCGTCGGACACGATCACCGCTCCCTCCGCTGCGACGATCGGGATCACGCCGGTGTTGGCCGTGAATCCGGATTGGAAGGTGAGGACCGCAGGCACCTGCTTGAACTCGGCCAGGCGGCGCTCCAGCTCCTCGTGCAGGCTCATGGTTCCGGCGATGGTGCGCACCGCTCCCGACCCGGCCCCAAAGCGCCGAACCGCCTCGATGGCCGCGGCCCGCAGCCGAGGGTGGGTGTTCAGGCCAAGGTAGTTGTTGCTGGACAGGGTGATCACCTCGCGGCCGTCGATCACACAGCGGCTTCTCTGCTCGCTCTGCACGACCCGCAGCCGCCGGTACAGGCCCTTGGCCTTGAGGTCCTCGATCTCCACATCGAGGAAGGCGAGCGGGTTGCGGGAGCGGGCGGTGACGGCATCGGTCATGGCAGGAGCACCACCTTTCCGGCGTGTCGGGAGGCGATCAGGTCGAAGCCGCGCTCCCAATCGGCGAGGTCGAAGCGATGGGTGATGATGGGCGTGACGTCCAGGGCGCCGGAGCGCAGCAGCGCCTGGGTCCGCTCCCAGGTGTCGTAGATGCGGCGGCCGTAGATGCCGTAGATGCGCAGGCCCTTCTGGATCACAAAGTCGGACAGGTCGACGCGCACCGGCTCCCCGAAGATGCCAAGCAGGCTGATCCGCCCGCCGCGCGTGATCGCCGCCAGGGCCTGGTCGAGCGCCGCCTGCGCCCCGCTCATCTCGAGCACCACCTCGACGCCATCTCCATCGGTGGCGGCCCGGATCCGATCAACGGTCTCCGGGTCGCTCGCATCCAGCGCCAGGCCGGCGCCCATCCCGCGCGCCAGCTCGAGCCGATACTCCTCCGTGTCGGTGGCGATCACCAGGGCAGCCCCGGCAGCACGGGCGATCCCCACCGCGCAGAGGCCGATTGGGCCACAGCCGGTGACCAGCACCGTGCGCCCCTCGATCGGCTCGACGAATGCAGCGTGCACCGCGTTGCCCATGGGCTCCTGGAGAGCCACCACCGCGGGGTCGAGACCGTTCGACTCGATGGCGTTCGCCTCGGGAATGACCACGTACTCGGCGAAGCCCCCGTCCACGTGCGCCCCGATCACCTTCAGGTTGCGGCACAGGTGCCGATCGCCGCGGCGGCACTGCGAGCAGGTGCCGTCCACGATGTGGCTCTCCACCCCGACCAGGTCGCCCTCCGCCACTCGGGTCACGGCCGCTCCAGTCGCCACGACGCGGCCGGCGAGCTCATGTCCCAGGATGGTTGGTGGCTTCACGATCTCCCTCGCCCACGGATCCCAGCGAAAGAGATGCAGGTCCGTGCCGCAGATCGAGGCCGCCTCCATCTTCAGCAGCACTTCTCCGGGTCCGGGCACCGGGACCGGCCGCTGCACGAGCTCGAGGCCGGGCTCGGGGCGGGTCTTGGCGAGCGCACGCATGGTGCGCGGCGGCGCAGCGGCGGTGGTCACCGGGCCAGTATAGGGAGGCGCCCGTGGCCTCAGTCCTCGCTGAAGTAGGCTCGTGAACCGGGCCGCAGCAGTGCCACGACGAGCACCACGCTGATCAGCAGGCCGACCGGAATGAAGAGCGCCTGCCAGCCCGCGACCGCCTCCGGCGGGAAGTCCAGCAGGATCGGCGGCAGGCCCGCCAGCATCGGGGCGGCCAGGATGGCGATCCCGATCGCGAAGCGATGGCCGATCCGCTTGCGCTGCATGGCCACCGTGATCCCGAACAGAAGCGCGGCCAGCTCCAGCATCATGAAGATGCCGAGCAGGCTGAACGGCGCCCTCTCGCTGAAGTCGACGAACTCGATGATGCGCGGCAGCAGGATGCCGGTGCCGGCCAGCAGCAGGAAGGCCCAGATGAACCAGAGCCGCACGCCGATCGGCATCGGGGGAGGCGCGCCGGGCTCCTGGTCGGGCGCGGAGGTGTCGGACATCCCGGCGATCGTAGCAGCGGTGGAGGTGGCTCTCGCATACCATTCCCGTGCCTGGCCGCCAGCCACGCGCCGATGAGTCCGCAGGCGAGGCCGCCGTGAGCGTCGCACAACCGATCCGACCCCTCTCCGCCGCTTGGCCGATGCGCCTGGCTTCCATCGCCGGCGCCATGCTGTTGGCCGCCTGCTCACTGCAGACGTCGCCCAACCCGAGCGCGAGCCCGCCGCCCTCCGCTGGCGCCTCACCTTCCGAATCGACGCAGGCAAGCGCGACCGCCGAGCCGAGCCCCAGCGACAGCGGGCGGCTGACCCTGCCGCCGCCGACCGACAGCGATTCGACGCCGATCACCTACAAGGTCACCGTGGAGATCGCCGCCGCCGCTGCATCGGGGCGACTGGTCATCGTCGTCACCAACCTCAGCCAGGAGATCGTGCAGGAGCTGGTTTTGCGCTGGCCGACGGAGGTTCGCGACACGATCTTCCTGGCCCCGTTCCAACCATCCGCGCAGCGCATCCGCGAGGGAGGCGATCCCCTCGTCCAGGACTGGACGAAGTGGGTGGAGGGACCGGGTGAGCACGGAGAGCCCGCCGGCACCACATCGCTGGGCTGGGGACCGCTGCTGGCCGGAGGCACGCTGACCATCCCGGTGCAGGCGACGCGGGTCGCCCCCGGGCCGATCACCTTCGACCTCCAGATCCTGAGCGGCGAGAAGGTGCTGCAGAGCGGCGG
>JBKKBV010000040.1:0-2560 GCA_046713375.1 Candidatus Limnocylindria bacterium | reverse complement strand
GCGCGGGACGCGCGGGGTTGGCATCCGCCAGGGTGCTGCGCAGCTGCCAGAGCAGCTCGCGGCGGGGCGCATCGGTCCAGTCGAACGCCCCGATGGCGATCAGCCGCTCGACCACCTGTTCGCCCTGCCCCGTGCGCGCCACGAAGTCGCGCACGCCTGTGTATGGCCCGATGGCGCGCTCGCCTTCGAGCGTCTCGCGCGCCTTCTCGTCGATCCCCTTGACCTGGCGCATCCCCAGCCGCAGCCCCGTTCCATCGTCGGGCAGCGGCTCGACCTCGTGCTCCCAGCGCGAGGCGTTGACGTCGACCGGCAGGACCCGCACGCCATGCCGCTTGGCGTCGCCCACGATCACGGCCGGGGAGTAGAAGCCCATCGGCTGGTTGTTGAGGACGCCGGCGTAGTAGTAGGCCGGATAGCGCTGCTTGAGCCAGGCGGTGTCGTAGGTGATCTTGGCGAAGGCCGCGGCGTGGGCCCGCGCGAAACCGAACTCGGCGAAGGCCGAGCAGCGGCGGAAGAGGTCCTCGCCGTCCTCCTCGGTCAGCCCGGTGCGCATGGCGCCGCCAACGAACCGGTCGCGCTCGGCCTGCATCTTCTGGTGGCTGCGGTGCGAGCCCATCGCCTTGCGGAAGATGTCCGCCTCGAGCGCGGTGTAGCCGCACACCTCGATCGCGATCTGCATCACCTGCTCCTGGTACAGGATCACGCCCAGGGTGTCCTCGAGGATCGGCTGCAGGCTCGGATGCAGGTAGGTGACCGGCTCCTGCCCCGCTCTCCTTCTGAGGTACGGATGCACAGCGTTGCCCTGGATCGGGCCGGGCCGGATGATCGCGACCTGGACCACCAGGTCCTCGAAGCGCTCCGGGCGGGACTTGGGGAGGGTCTGCATCTGCGCGCGGCTCTCGATCTGGAACATGCCGACCGTGTCCGCGGCGCGGATCGTCTTGAACACCTCGGGGTCGTCGTGGGGGAGTGAGTCCAGGTCGATGCGCTCGCCCGTGTCGCGCTCGATCTTGTCGAGGCACTCGCTGACCACGCCCAGGGTGCGCAGGGAGAGGAGGTCGATCTTCACCAGCCCCAGCGCCTCGATGTCCTCCTTGTCGTACTGGGTCACGACCCTTCCGGGCATGCTGGCACGCTCGATCGGGACGAGGTCGATCAGCGGCGTGCGGGTGACGAGCATCCCGCCGACGTGGATCCCCAGGTGCCGCGGAAAGCCGTCGATCTCGGCGCACAGCTGGAGGAGCCACTGCCACCGGTTGCGCGGCGGGAGATCGCCTTCACCCTGGCCCTGACCTTGATGACTGGGAGTACTCAACGGGCCCGAAACGGCCTGTTCCGGCGACGCTTGAGCACTGGGAGCTATCACCCGGCGCGTAAAAGGGCTCTGCGGTGCATGTTGAGTACCAAGGGTCATCAACGGGACGACGCTCGGGCGGCGGCGTTCCTCGATCGGCATGCCGCTCTCCGGGTCGACCCGAACCACGCTCCGCCGCTCGCTCGACGGTCCGGGCGTGCCGTTGTCACGCGGCTCGGGAAGCTTCAGGCCGCCGGGGCCGTAGCGCTTCTGCTCCCAGCCCTCGTACTTGACCGAAACGACCGACTGGTCGAGCACCCACGGCCGCCGCGGCGGCACCCAGCCGCTCTCGCTGTAGGGCCGCCCATCGTGGTCGCCGGCCGCTTCGCGGGCGCGTGACTCGGCATCGGCCAGGTCGGGGCGCAGCGGAAGGGCCAGCGCGGGTCGGGCGGAACCGTGCCAGGGTGAGTCGGACGGCTGACGCGTGACGGCGCCCGCCGCTGCATCGGCATGGCCCCGGCCATCTCGACCCGGCGGGATCGCCTCCGCCTGCATGTCCAGGCCGGCCTCCTCGAAGAGCCAGCCGAAGCCGCCATCCAGGGCCAGGTCGCGGGCAACGTCGGATGCGTCGCGGGTGTCGAGCGCCTTGGCCACGTGATCGACCGCCTCGGGCGGAAAGCCCAGCGCCTTGGCCACCTCGCGCACGGCGGATCGGGCTCGGTAGGTGATCACGGTGCAGACCATGGCGGAGTGGTCCTCGCCGTAGCGGTTGTAGAGGTACTGGATCACCTCCTCGCGACGGTTGACGTCAAAGTCGATGTCGATATCGGGCAGGGTGCGTGCCTCGTTGATGAAGCGCTCGAAGAGGAGCTTGTGGGCGATCGGGTCGACCTTGGTGATGCCCAGGCAATAAGCCACGATCGAGTCGCCGGCGCTTCCCCTCCCCTGACCGATGATCCCGTTCTGTCGCGCGAACTCCATCAGGTCCCACACGATCAGGAAGAACTCGGCCAGGTTGGTCCGCTCGATGATCTCCAGCTCGTGGGCCAGCTGCTTCACCGCCTGCCTGGTACTGGGCCGATAACGGACGCGTAAGCCTTCGTGTGCACGCTGGTAGAGATATGAGAACGGCGTCTCTCCCTCGGGGACCGTGAAGCCCGGGAACCGATAGCGCTCGAAGTCCAGGTCCAGCCTGCAGGACTGGCCGATGTCTCCCGCGCGTGCCATGCCGTCGGCCCAGGCCCGCCGGGCGCGCTCGTCCGGCAG